>JBGPOB010000053.1:0-14983 GCA_041487815.1 Xanthobacteraceae bacterium
ACCAGCCGCTGCGGCGAAACGCCCTTGCCGATCAGATACTGCACGACGGAGATCGCACGCGCCGCCGACAACGCCCAGTTCGACGGAAACTGAATACTGGCGATCGGCCGCACGTCGGTGTGGCCGTCGACGCGCAGCACCCAGGCGATTTCCGGGGGTATCTGGCGTTCGAGTTCGAGCAGCGCCGCCGCCAACTGGTCAAGCTCGCCGCGTCCCGCCAGGTTGAGGATCGCCTGTCCGGTGTCAAACAGCACCTCTGACTGGAACACAAAGCGGTCACCGACGACCCTGATGTCCGCTCTGTTGCCCAGAATTTCCCGCAACCGTCCAAAGAAGTCCGAGCGGTAGCGCGAGAGTTCCTGCACACGCTGCGCCAGCGCGACGTTGAGGCGCGAGCCGAGATCGGCAATGCGTGTCTGCGATTCGCGCCCGCGCTTCTCGGAAGCATCCAGCGCATCCTCGAGCGCGGCGAGCTGACGGCGCAAGGCGCCGATCTGCTGGTTGAGTGCCTCGATTTCCGCAAGTGCGCGACTGGAAATCTGCTTTTCATTGGCGAGTGCGTTCACGGCATCGCCGAGCCTCGCCTGCGCGGTCGCGGCGTCTGTGCCGCTTCCGGCCGCGGAACCTTTGAGGCGGTCGCGTTCGACTTCCGCGCTGCTGAGTGAAGCGCGCAGGCGCGAAATTTGTTCTTCGAGATCGACCTTTCCGGTCTTCTCCATGGCCAGGAGATCGGTGAGCTGCGCGATTTGCACATTCAGCCGCGACAGCGCCGTGTCCTTGCCGGCAACTTCCTGCGACAAGAAGAATTGTACCGTTACGAATACCGTCAGCAAAAATATGATGCCAAGGATCAGCGTCGACAGTGCGTCGACAAACCCCGGCCAGTAGTCGACGCCACGGTCGCGGCGGGAGCGGGCTAGCGCCATATCACGTGACTACCCATTGCGTGCGTTCGGCATCTGGGACATCGGCCGATCGCATCGGTCAAACATTGTCGCGCTCGCGCGCGAGTATTTCGAGCACGCGGCGGATTTCATTATGCTGCTCGGCCTGGGCATCGGCCCAGTTGCGGATCATCTGCTGCTCGGACCGCATATGCTGCACCAGGCCTTGGATGGCTTCCGCGAGATTGGCCATCGCGTTGGTCGCCGCCTTGCTCGACCCGGTTTCGGCGATCACCTCGCGCAGGCGTTCCATTGCGGCGCGTATCTCGGTATTGCCTCCCGGCGCGCCTGCGAGCGCGACGGCCGTGGCGTCGGCGCCGAGGTCGCGCACCGTCGTGGCGAGCCAGTCTTCGAGATCCGTGTAGAAGCGGTTTTGCGCCTGGCTTGTCTGCAAATCGAGAAATCCGAGCACGAGCGAGCCGGCAAGTCCGAACAGCGAGGATGAAAATGAGATGCCCATGCCGCTGAGCGGCGCGGCGAGGCCGTCGCGCAACGAATCGAACGTGGCCGCGGCATCGCCGCCCACCTTCAATCCCTGAATGACGCCGCCAACCGATCCGATGGTTTCGATCAGGCCCCAGAACGTGCCGAGCAGGCCGAGGAACACCAACACGCCGGTCATGTAGCGCGACATGTCGCGGGCCTCGTCGAGGCGGCTCGCTACCGAATCGGTCAGGCTGCGCATGGTCTGCGACGAAATCGCGGTCGGCCCGCTTTGCTCGCCGAGAATCGCAGCCATCGGCGCCAGCAGCACCGGCGCGCGCCCGCGCGCCAGACCGGGATCGGCGAGCCGGAAGCTATTAACCCACGCGATTTCCGGAAACAGCCGCAGCACTTGCCGGAACGCCAGCACAATGCCGACGATCAGAACACCGATGATCAAAGCATTGAGCCCCGGGTTGGCAAGGAATGCCAGCCAGATCTGGCGTTGCAGGACGAACACCAGCAATCCACCAAGCACCAGGAACACCAGCATCCGCACCAGAAAGATGCGTGGTGACGATACTTTGAACGGATCAAATTCTTTGTGTCGTTGCGCCATGGCGGCTCCGCTGTCCGCTTTCGCTCAGGGCCAGGAGCGCATTCATCGGCACCGGCACCCGGTTGTCCATACGGATTTATTCTCGGTCATCGATTTGCCGCGCCTTCCGATCGGCTGATACTCATCCGGAAAGCGCGTCCGGAATATGGCACATCGGAGGCCGAAGGGAACCAGCATGACGCCGCACAACGGCGGATTTGAATACAGAACTTAGCCGCGATCGCTCCCCGCCAGCAGGGTCAGTAGCTCACGGTGCATAAACTCGTTGCCGGCGACAATGTTGCCGGATGCGAACATTGTGTCGGCGCCGCCGCAATCGCTGACGAAACCGCCGGCCTCGCGCACCAGCAGCAGCCCTGCCGCCATGTCCCAGGATGAAATGTTGCGTTCCCAGTAGCCGTCAACGCGTCCCGCCGCGACCCAGGCGAGGTCGAGCGCTGCCGAGCCGAAACGGCGCAGGCCCGCGACCCGTTCCTGCACCGCCGAAAACTCCTTGCGAAAGAGCGCGAGATCGCCGCGCCCCAGGTGCGGCAGGCCGCAGGCGATGACGGCGTCGTCGAGCCGCCGGCGGGCGGCCACACGCAGACGCTGATCGTTGAGAAACGCGCCCTTTCCGCGCTCGGCGAAAAACAATTCATCATTGATCGGGTTGTAGATCACGCCGGCCACGATGGTGTCATCACGTTCGAGCGCGACCGAAATCGCAAAATGCGGAATGCCATGCAGAAAGTTGGTCGTGCCGTCGAGCGGATCGACGATCCAGGTATGGGTCTTATCGGCGCCAGCCACCGCGCCGGATTCCTCGCCGATAAATCCGTAGCCCGGCCGCGCCCGGGCGAGTTCCGCGCGCAGGATTTCTTCCGCCCGCCGGTCGGCGGCGCTGACGAAATTGCCTGGTCCTTTCAACGATACTTGAAGATTCTCGACCTCGCCGAAGTCGCGGGCGAGGCTGCGCGCGGCTTTGCGTGCTGCTGCGGTCATGACATTGAGGAGGGCGGATCGAATCATGGTCTCGACGTATTTCCAGCGTGCGACCGGCAACAGTGGGAACCGGTATTGCGCAAGCAATCAAACTTGCGCAGATTGCGTGACCTTATCTGCGCTCGCGCGCTAACGTGCTCATTTGGCGCACAATCTTGCCGGCCTTTGCCGGAGAGAAGTCCCGGCTTCGCGCAGGCAAGTCGGCGAATCGATTTCATTTCGCCGGATCATGCGCTGGACGCGATGTGCGCAGTCTGCGCAGGAACCGTCAAGAGCGTGCCAGCGCGAAGTAATCGACCCATATCTTTGCCGCGAGTTCCCCGGCGCTGCGGGTCTCGCCGTTTTGCCTGGCCACGAACTCGTCGAGTTGTGGATCGCTGGCACCACCGGCCTTGGCCGCAAGATGCCATTTTGTCGCCAGAACGGGATCGGCCGCAACGCCGCGTCCCGTCATAAACATGCGCGCGAGACGATTTTGTGCAATTGGGCTGCCCTTGCCCGCGGCGCGCTTGAAATATTTCGCCGCCGCCACTTCATTCTTGGCCACGCCGGTTCCGTTGAACAGCGCGATACCGTACTCCACCTCCGCGTCTGTGTTCTCCGCGAGCGCTGCGGCGCCCAGCAGGCGCGCGGCCTCGCGGTCATCCTTTTTGACGCCGCGGCCTTCCTTGTAGAGCGTCGCCAGCGCGTATTGGGCGTCCGCGTTGCCGCCGAGCGCGGCCGTTCGAAACAGCTCGGCAGCGCGGCCAAAATCCTGCGGAAACTGCTGTCCTTCAAGGTAGAGCAAGGCCAGATCATACGCGGCCGCGGGATGGCCGAGCTTCGCGGCGGCGGCCAGCAGCCGCGCCGCCTCGGCGCGGTCGCCGAGACCGCCGCGCTTGCCAATGTTGAACATCGCGAGCGCGAACATGGCATCGCTGTCGCCACGGTCGGCGGCGAGGCGGTACCACTCGGCGGCTTTTTCGTCATTTTGCGGGACGCCGAAGCCTTGCGCATAGAGCTGGCCGAGCAGCGTCATTGCCTTGCGATCGCCCGCGTCGTTGACGCGCTTGGTCGCCTCGCGAAAGGCGGTAAGGAAAAATCCGCGCTGATAAGCGCCGAACGCGAGATCGGCGTTGTCGCCGGAACCGGGCTTGGCAGTATTAGCGGGCGCGACACTGGGAGCGGGTTGGGACGAAGGCTCGGCACCCGGCTTTGACGCCGGCTTGGATGACGGCTTTTTCTGTGAAGACTTTCGTGCCGCCGGCTTTTCAGCAGGCTCAACGACGGGCGGCGTGAGTTGAAGCTGCGCCTGCGTCGATGTCGGCCCGCAGTTTGCCGAAGCGAGGATCAATGCGACCAGTGCAATCGCCGCCGCTCGCCGTCTCATGCCGGGGCTTTGAGCGACAATCGGGCGGCAATGTCCGCGACAGCCGCCGCCGCGCCGCGCGGATGCGAAAAAGCCGCGTCGCCGACCGCTATGAAATCCGTGCCTGCCGCGCAAAGCTCGTCCACCTCCTCGATTCGCTCAGCCCACGCTACGCATGGAATTTCGAACAGCTCGGCCCACCATGCAACCCGCTCGACCACCGCTGTGAACGACGGCCGCCGCCCGGCGGTATCCGGTTCTCCGAACATGACGTAATCGGCGCCCGCTTCGGCCGCCACCATCGCGTCATGCCGGGATGCAAGCCCGCCCGCACCGACAATGCGTTCGGGCTTGAGCTGCGAAATAGCGGCCTGCAATTCGGCGGCGCCGTTGGCGTGGGTGCCGTCGGCGCCGGCGCGCGCGACAATGCCCGGGTGTCCTTCGATGAGCAGGGCCGCGCCGCGGTCCTGCACCAGCGGCGCGATCGCCTTTACGCGGTTGATCAGCGTGCGTTCGTCGGCGGGCGCCAGCCGCACCAGTACGGCAGCGATATCGGCCGCGGCGAGGGCATCTGCCAGCAATTCTTGCAACGCGGCCGGATTCTCCACCGCGGGAGTAGCCAGATAGAGCCGCGGGGCGAGGCGCCGCTGACGTCTCGGTGCTTCAACCATGCCCGCTGCCTGCCGCACCAATGGGGCGGATTTTCGGTTACGCCGCCTTCCGCTCCAGGTCGGCCTTCCACTGGCCGAGCGCGGCGAGGCCGTTCATGCGGGCGCGGTGGCTGAAGGCGCGCTGCGCGGCGGCCACATTCTCGCTCTTGCCGGCCCACGTCTTTTGCGGCGCGGCCTGCAGCGCGCGGCCGTAGGAGAAGGTGAGGTTCCACGGCAGGTCGCCGATCTTGTTCATGGCGTCGAGATGGGCGGTGGCTTCTTCGTCCGATTGGCCGCCCGATAGAAACGCGATGCCTGGAACCGCCGCGGGTACGCAGGCTCTGAGCACGCGTATGGTTTTCTCGGCAACTTCCTCGACCGACGCTTTTCTCGGCGACTTCTTGCCGTGAATCGCCATGTTCGGCTTGAGCACCAAGCCTTCAAGCTTCACGCGCTGATAGAATAGCTGCTGAAATGTCTGATTGAGCACGACTTCCGTGACTTCGACGCAGCGGTCGATGTCGTGATCGCCGTCCATCAACACCTCGGGCTCGACGATCGGGACGATGCCTTCGTCTTGGCAGAGCGCGGCGTAGCGCGCGAGCGCGTGGGCGTTGACGACCACGCAGGTCAGGCTCGGGATGCCGGCGCCGATATCGATGACCGCGCGCCACTTGGCGAACTTGGCGCCGAGATTGCGATATTCGACAAGGCGCTCGCGCAAACCGTCGAGGCCCTCCGTAATCAGTTCGTTCGGACAAAATGGCAGCGGCTTGGTGCCCTTGTCGACCTTGATGCCCGGCAACGACCCGGCCTGCTCGATGATCTTGACGAGTGGCGTGCCGTCCTTGGCGTTCTGGCGGATCGTCTCGTCGTAGAGAATGACGCCGGAAATGTTCTTCTTCATTGCGTCGGTGGTGCGGAACATCATCTCGCGGTAGTCGCGCCGATTATCGGCCGTCGACTCCACGCCGATGGCGTCGAAACGCTTCTTGATCGTGCCGGAGGATTCGTCGGCGGCCAAGATGCCGCGCCCGCGGGCGACCATGGCTTCCGCGACTTTGTTGAGTTCCGCGAGGTTCATCGTTTCGACTCCGTGCTTGTTCCGATGCGCCGGGGCGCGCCTGAATTCCGTGCAATTTACCAAGTCATTACGTGAAATGGGAGCATCGGTCTATTTCGCCATTAATACGGCAACCCCAGGCAGGGTCTTGCCTTCCATCCATTCGAGGAACGCGCCGCCGGCGGTGGAGACGTAGGTAAACCGGTCGGTGACGCCGGCGGCATTGAGCGCCGCAACCGTATCGCCGCCGCCCGCGATTGAAACGAGCTTGCCGGCCTGGGTCAGTTCGGCCGCGGCCTCGGCGATTTCAAGGGTTGCGTTGTCAAAGGGTTCCAACTCGAAGGCGCCAAACGGACCGTTCCAGACCAGCGTCTTGACGCGCGCCAGCACGGAGGCGACGTGCGACACCGATCGCGGTCCGATGTCGAGCACCATGTCGGTGGCGCCGATGTGATCGATGTCGACCACCTTGGAAGGCGCGTGCGCTTCGAATTTTTGAGCGACGACGGCGTCAACCGGTAACACCACCTCGCGGTGTTTGCGCGCCGCCTTGTCCATGATTTCGCGCGCGGTCGGCAACAGGTCGGTCTCGCACAGGGATTTACCAACGGCCTTGCCCTGCGCGGCGAGAAACGTGTTGGCCATGGCGCCGCCGATGATCAGGACATCGACCTTGTCGATCAGGTTGCCAAGAAGATCGAGCTTAGTCGAGATTTTCGCGCCGCCGACGATGGCGGCTAGCGGGCGCGCGGGTGCTTGCAGCGCCTTTTTCAGCGCATCAAGTTCTGCCTGCATTGTACGCCCGGCAAATGCGGGCATCACAAATTTGTAATTTGGCTTCGAACTGCTGGATCCCAAAGAAGCGGAATCTGGATGAGAGCTTAGCAACACCGTCGTAATGCCGGTATTGGACGCATGCTTGCGGTGTGCGACAGAAAATGCGTCGTCGACAAATAAGTCACCAAGACGAGCAAGTTTCCCGGCGAACTCTTGATCGTTCTGCTCTTCTTCCGCGTGAAATCTTGTGTTCTCCAGACAAAGAATTTCGCCAGGCTTCATCGCCGCTACGGCTTTTTCCGCAACTTCGCCGATACAATCTTCTGCAAAGCCGACCGGTCTTTTTAATACCTGGGCTAGCTCGGCAGCGACTGGCCGTAGCGATTGGCTTAGATCACGCCCTTTCGGGCGTCCGAAATGGGAAAGAAGAATTGCTTTTCCACCTTTATCTGCGATTTCATTGATTGTCTGTCCCGCCGCCTCTAGTCGCGTCGAATCCACGACCTTGCCATGGTCCATTGGCACGTTGAGGTCGACGCGCACGAGCACGCGCTTACCAGTCACGTCCGCATCATCGAGCGTGCGAAAGGTGGCCATGTCTTCCGGCATTTTGTGCGCGACTAAATCAACTTGCCGATCGCGGCGGCGACGTCCGCCATGCGATTGGAGAAGCCCCACTCGTTATCGTACCACGACAATACGCGCACGAGCGTGCCATTCATGACCCTGGTCTGGTCCAGGTGGAATGTTGCCGAGTGCGGGTCGTGGTTGAAATCGATCGAAACGTTAGGCCGATCGGTGGTGGCGAGAATGCCCTTGAGCTCCTGCTGCGATGCGCGCTTCATCGCGTTGTTGACTTCGTCTCTGGTGGTCGACCTCTTGGCGACGATCTTGAGATCGATGACCGAGACGTTCGGCGTCGGCACGCGGATGGCGACGCCGTCGAGCTTGCCATTGAGCTCCGGCAGCACGAGGCCGATCGCCTTGGCCGCGCCGGTCGAGGTCGGAATCATCGACATCGCCGCCGCGCGTCCGCGGTAGAGGTCCTTGTGCAGCGTGTCGAGCGTCGGCTGATCGCCGGTGTAGGCGTGGATCGTCGTCATGAAGCCGGTTTCGATGCCGACCGCGTCGTTCAGCACCTTGGCGACCGGCGCTAGGCAGTTCGTCGTACACGAGCCGTTGGAAACGACGAGGTGATCCTTCTTGAGCCGGTCGTGATTGACGCCGTAGACGACCGTGAAGTCCGCGTTGTCGGCCGGCGCCGACACCAGCACGCGCTTGGCGCCGGCCGTCAGATGCGCGGCAGCCTTGTCCCTGGCGGTAAAAATCCCGGTGCATTCAAGAGCAACGTCAATGCCAAGATCCTTCCAGGGCAACGTCGAGGGGTCCTTGACGGCGGTAACTTTGATCGCGCCATTGCCGATGCTGATGGTGTCGCCTTTGACCGTCACTTCGCCGGGAAAGCGGCCATGCACGGAATCGAAACGCAAGAGATGCGCATTGGTCTCGACCGGGCCGAGGTCGTTTACCGCGACGACTTCGATGTCCTTGCGGCCGGTTTCCGCGATCGCCCGCAAGATATTGCGCCCGATGCGACCGAACCCGTTGATGGCAATACGAATGGTCATTCCCGGCTCCTCAATTTCTCGACCGACGGGCCCTGCCCGGCGCGGGTGATCCGGCCAACGCCTGTCGCGGGGCGCGCGCAACCGCCACGCAATCACACCAAATTCGGGCGGCAGCGGGCGTTTGGTATCACTTTTGGCGGCGGACGCTCAACTGTTGCCCAGTTTGCTTAACGCCGCCGCGACAACCGCGTCGACAGTAATTCCGAAATGCTTGAACAGATCCTTGGCCGGCGCGCTGGCGCCAAAGCTGTGCATACCGACAAAGCCGCCGTCAGAGCCGATGATGGCGTCCCAGCCTTGGCGGATGGCAGCTTCGACACCGATCTTGACGGGCGCGTCGCCGATGATCGCGCGGCGCTTGTCTTCGGGTTGGGCGAGAAACAGTTCAAAGCAAGGCACCGATACCACGCGCGTCGCCACGCCGCGCTGGTCGAGCTGTTTCTTGGCCTCGACCGCGAGCGCGACTTCAGAGCCGCTGGCAAACAGCGAGACCCGCGCCCTGCCGACGGCCGGCGCAATGACATAGGCGCCGGCGGCGCAGGCGTTGCCACTGTCGGCATCCTTGCGCAGCTGCGGAAGGTTTTGGCGGCTAAGCGCAAGCACGCTCGGCGTTGATTTCGCTTCGAGCGCAAGTTGCCAGCACTCGGCGGTCTCGACCGCGTCGCACGGCCTGAACACGCAGAGGTTCGGGATCGCGCGCAGCGCGGCGAGGTGCTCAACCGGCTGATGCGTCGGACCGTCTTCGCCGAGGCCAATCGAGTCATGGGTCATGACATGAATGACGCGCACGCCCATCAGCGCCGCGAGACGGATCGCGGGGCGGCAATAATCCGAGAACACGAGAAACGTTCCCGAATAAGGGATAACGCCGCCGTGCAGCGCCATGCCATTCATGGCGGCCGCCATTCCGTGCTCGCGGATGCCGTAGTGGAGAAACCGGCCGGCGTAATCCTTCGCCGACAGGACACTCATGCCCTTCGGGCGGGTATTGTTCGAGCCGGTAAGGTCGGCCGAACCGCCAACTAATTCAGGCAATGCGGGTACCAGTGCCTCAAGCGCAAACTCCGATGCGGCGCGTGAAGCAATGTCCTTCGGCGCGGCCGCAAGCCTTTCCTTGATCGATTGCACGGCCGTTGCCAGCCGGTCGCGTGCTATTTCGCCGCGCATGCTGCGCTCAAACTCGCTACGCCGCTCGGCCGGCGTTGCGGCGAGCCGCCTGGCCCAATCCTGCCGCACCTGCCGGGACCGCCCGCCGGCCTCTCGCCAGGCTGCGAGGATGTCGGCGGGCACCTCGAATGGCGGCGACGTCCAGCCAAGATTCTTGCGCGCACCCGCGATTTCTTCCGCGCCAAGCGGAGAGCCGTGTGCCCTTTCCGAACCCGCCTTGCTCGGCGCGCCGAAGCCAATGGTGGTGCGGCACGCGATCATCGTTGGGCGGTCCGATGACTGCGCGCGCGCGAGCGCGACGGCAATCGCTTCGGGATCCTGACCGTCGACACGCGACGCCGCCCAGCCGGCGGCCTCGAAGCGTTTGATCTGGTCGACCGAATCGGCAAGCGACAGCGGTCCGTCGATCGAAATGCCGTTGTCGTCGAACAAAACGGCCAGCTTGTGCAGTTTGAGATGCCCGGCGAGCGCGATCGCTTCCTGCGAAATGCCTTCCATCAGATCGCCATCGGAGGCCAGCACATAGGTTCGATGGTTGACGAGACCGTCGCCGAATGTTGCGGCGAGATGGGCCTCCGCGATCGCCATCCCGACCGCATTGGCGAGGCCCTGCCCGAGCGGACCGGTGGTCGTCTCCACGCCCGGCGTGTGGCCGAATTCGGGGTGGCCGGCGGTGATCGAGCCAAGTTGGCGGAAGCGCTTGAGTTGATCGATCGTCATTGCTTCGTAGCCGGTAAGATGCAGCAGCGCATAGATCAGCATCGAGCCGTGGCCCGCCGACAGCACGAAGCGGTCGCGATCGGGCCACGCCGGGTCGGCGGGATCGAATTTGAGGAAGCGCGTGAACAGCACGGTCGCGATGTCGGCTGCGCCCATCGGCAGTCCCGGATGGCCGGATTTTGCCTGCTCGACGGCGTCCATGGCCAAAGCCCGCACGGCGTTGGCCAGGCTCCGATGATCGGCGTGCGCGCTCGGGGCCGACGCCGGCGCCGCGGCTTGGAATTGTGTGGTCACACGTTTCGTCCTGTTGCGGTGGCGGAGCGATAACACGTGAGGTCGTTGAGTCAACGAAACCTGGTGCGGCTGCCAATCCCGTCCACACCGCACGAGACGGTCGTGGACAAGGCTGCGGCCGCGGTTGACGCGCGGCTTTTCCAGCACGTAAGGTTCTTTTCCTAACTCCTTGTGCCAGCAACTGATTCGCCGGAAGCTATCCGATCATGGCTGAAGCAATGCGAGCGGAGCGGATGACCGACCCACCGGCTCACACAGCAGTAGAGACGGCGATCCGGCGCTTGCTCGCCGCGCTCGATGCGATTGAAGCGGCGTGCGAGCGTCATTTGGAGGCACAGGCGCGTGATGCCGGTCTCGGCAGACGCGTGCACACGCTGAATTCCGATCGCGCGAGATTGGCTGACGAGCTCGATCGGTCCGCCGCGCGTTCAAGCCAGCTTGAGGCAACCAATCGTGAAATCGCACAACGGATCGACACGGCGATGGCATCCATCCGCGCTGTGATTGCGGCGCACGATCGCTAAGGGGGGCGTAGTGGCTCAGGTCAATGTCACCATCAATGGCCGCCAGTATCGCATGGCATGCGAGGACGGCCAGGAGGATCATTTGCTGCGACTCGCGCGCGATCTCAATCAGCGAATCGAGGTCATGCGCGCGCAGTTCGGCGAGGTCGGCGACATGCGGCTTGCGATCATGGCCGCAATCGTCGTGGCGGACGAGTTGTCCGAAGCGACCTTGCGGGTGCGCCGGCTGGAGCAGGAAATAACGGCATTGCAGGATGCGCGCCTGATGGCGTCCGACCGCTCGCAGGCCACCGAAGCGGCGATTGTTTCCGCATTCAATTCCGCCGCCGAGCGCATCGAGAAAGTGGCGAAGGGGCTGGCTCAGCCCGTCGCCAACGGTACCGGCACCTTCGGCTGACCGTCGCTGCGTGTTCCGGTTCGGGTGGCGCAACGCGCTTTCAATCGCTACATTGAGGACGCGGTGCTGCGAGGTGCGTCAGGAGTCAAATTCTCGGGGCCTTATCGATCTCTTCGGGAGCTGTCCCTGACCGGGCCCGTGGGCTCGGATATATGGCGCCCACCTACTTTCGTAGGGAACCCGGGATCGAGCACTCCAACGGCCATCGCGGCCCGCACTTTCATATTGGCTTGTCCTCTCGGGTTTCTTTCGTTCGCGATGGCCGGGCGCGCGGACTTGGCCTTCCGCATGCGCGCGGCTTGAATTGTTCCAGTGTGACACTTTCCTGAAATGATGACCGTTGATCCCATTACTGTCGCCAAGGCCGAAATGCGCCGTCATGCGCAGGCGCGCCGCGAGGCGTTGCCGGTCGCCGAACGCGTCGCAGCGGCCGAAACGATCGCGGCGCGGGGCCTGCCGGTCGCTGTCGCGGCCGGCGCCGTTGTGTCGGGCTATTCGCCGCTGAAGTCCGAGATCAGCCCGGTGCCGCTGATGCGCCGCCTCGCCGATGCCGGGGCGAAGCTCGCGCTGCCGGTGGTGCAGGGGCGGGACAAGCCGCTGATCATGCGGACCTGGACATTCGGCGATAAGCTTGCGTCGGGCGTTTGGGGCATCCGCGAGCCAAAGCCGGATGCACTGGAGGTGTTTCCCGACATTCTCATCGTGCCGCTTGTCGCGTTTGACCGCGCCGGCTTTCGGCTCGGCTATGGCGCCGGCTACTACGACATGACCATCGCGCGGCTGCGCGCGATGAAGCGCATCGTCGCGATCGGGATTGCCTACGCCGCGCAGGAATTCGATGCCGTGCCGAAAACAGCGCGCGACGAAAAGCTCGATCTCGTGCTAACGGAGCGCGAGATCATCGACTTGCGAGCATAGCGACTTGCGCATTCTTTTTATCGGAGACGTCGTCGGGCGCAGCGGCCGCGTAGTGGTGGGCGAGCGGTTGCCGGGCCTCGTTCGTGACTGGAAGCTCGATTTCGTCGTGCTCAACGGCGAGAACGCGGCCGGCGGTTTCGGCATCACCGAGCCGATCTATCAGGAATTCACCGACGCGGGCGCGGACGCCATCACGCTCGGCAATCATGCCTGGGATCAGAAGGAGGCGCTCGTCTTCATCGAGCGCGCGCCGAAGCTTGTGCGCCCGCTCAACTATCCGCCCGGCACGCCGGGCCGCGGCGCCGCGCTGATCAACGCCAAGAACGGCGCGCGTGTGCTGGTCATCAACGCCATGGGCCGCATCTACATGGATCCGCTTGACGATCCATTCGCCGCCATCGAGCGTGAAGTCGCCGCCTGTCCGCTCACGCAGGCCGCCGACGCGATCATTGTCGACATGCACGCGGAAGCCACCAGCGAGAAACAGGCGATGGGACATTTTTGCGACGGGCGCGTGAGCCTCGTCGTCGGCACCCACACCCATGCGCCGACGGCGGACCATCGCGTGCTCGCCGGCGGCACCGCGTTCATTTCGGACGTCGGAATGACTGGCGATTACGACTCCATCATCGGCATGGCCAAGGACGAACCGCTCGGACGGTTCACACGCCGCATTTCATCGTCGCGATTCGAGCCTGCCGACGGGCTAGCGACGCTGTGCGGAATCGCCGTCGAGACCGACGACGCGAGCGGGCTCGCGAAAAATATCGCTCCAGTCCGGCTGGGGCCGCTGCTGGAAGAGGCGATACCGCGGTTTTGGTCGTGACGCCGAGGACTCATTGAGCGTTAAATCGCCCAACTTGCGCCGATTTCAGCGCATCGCGAGGGGTCCGGTGTATCGCGTTGCTTTGCCTGCCTGCTAACCTGTTGTTAACCATAAATGCCGCGTTATGGCCCGGCGTGCCCGACCGGTTCTGGCCGTGGCGTCGCGCCGTAGTTTGGACACCTTGGCGGGGAATTTCGTGGTGCGGGCGGCGGGGGACCAGACACCCTTCGAGGTCAAAGCGAGCGCCGGCACCAGTCGGGCCGACCCTCCAGCCCGAGGCTCGCGCGTGCCGGCGGGGGAACAGGTTCGCGCCGCGTTGTCGCAGCCCGGAGAACAGTTTTCATGAATCCGACCGACGTGCTGCAGCAAGCTTTGCCGCTGACATCTTCCGATCTGTCGATCTTCACGCTGTTCTGGCAGGCGCACTGGATCGTCAAGTCGGTCATGATCGGTTTGCTGGTCGCTTCGATCTGGGTCTGGGCGATCGTGATCGACAAGTTCATTCTGTTTGCCCGCACGCGGCGGGCCATGGATGGGTTCGAAGACGCGTTCTGGTCCGGCCAATCGCTCGAAGAGCTTTACCGGACGCTGTCGGCGCGCGAGACCCATGCGATGGCGGCGATGTTCGTTGCCGCGATGCGCGAGTGGAAGCGCAGTTTCGAGGGCACCACGCGGTCGTTTGCCGGGTTGCCGATGCGCATCGAGAAGGTCATGAACGTCACCCTGGCGCGCGAGGTCGAACGGCTGGAACGGCGGCTATTGGTATTGGCGACCGTCGGCTCGGCCGGCCCTTTTATCGGCCTGTTCGGCACGGTTTGGGGCATAATGACGAGCTTCCAGTCAATTGCGGCCTCGAAGAATACCTCGCTGGCGGTGGTGGCCCCCGGCATCGCCGAGGCGTTGTTCGCAACCGCGATCGGGCTGGTGGCTGCCATACCGGCGACTATTTTCTATAACAAGTTCGCGGCCGAGGTGAACAAACAGGCCCAGCGCCTGGAAGGCTTTGCCGATGAGTTTTCCGCCATCCTGTCGCGCCAGATCGACGAGCGGAGCTGACGCGCGACCCGCCGGTGCGAAGCTCGCTTCGGCGGGCGAAGGCAGGTCGGGCGCAATACCGGAATCCATTGTTGCTGATCGCGCGCGCGAGACCGGCGCGATCCGGACGGGAGCAAGTCAATGGCAATGAACGGCGCCGCAACGAGCGCGATCGGGTCGGGCCGGCGCCGCCGCCGCCGCCGCGCCGTGATCAGCGAAATCAACGTCACTCCAATGGTCGACGTCATGCTGGTGTTGCTGATCATCTTTATGGTGTCGGCGCCGTTGTTGACGGTTGGGGTGCCGATTGATCTGCCGCAAACGCAGGCCAAGAGCCTCGATCAGGATAAGGAGCCGTTGGCGCTTTCGATCAACGTCGATGGCAAGGTGTTCCTGCAGAACACCGAGATCAAGATCGAGGAACTCGTGCCCAAGCTCAAAGCGATCACCGAGGCGCGCGGAGGCTACGAGGAGCGCATCTATGTGCGCGGCGACAAGAAAGTCGACTACGGCACCATGATGCGGGTGATGGGACGGCTGTCGGCTGCGGGCTTTCGCCGCGTGGCGCTGGTGACGGAAGTCGAGCAGGGTTCGTGATCGGCGATTGATGCAGGTTGGCGCCACCATATCGACCATCGGCCACGCTCTGGTGCTGGGGTGGACGCTGGT
>JBGPOB010000054.1:0-14923 GCA_041487815.1 Xanthobacteraceae bacterium
GACCATAGCTGGCCGTACTGGCTGCGCCTGGCTGAACGGCTCGATCCGTCCTTCGCGCAATAGGCCTGTGGTTGCACCGCGGCGCTACCATATTCTCTGCCGTCATCGCCGGGCTTATCCCGGCGATCTCGTTTAGGCGGGCAAGGCACGTCCGCAACCGAGATGGCCGGGACAAGTTTACACTTGGGCCCGCCGAACGCGGCACCCGAGTGCCTGGCCATGACGAATGGAGCCGGGGACGTCGCGCAATCTTCGCCGCTTGTGTTGCAGGGCCGGCGCTTGCGTTTGCCGCTCCCTCCTTCGCCGCCGATCCGGCGTTCGAGAAATTTCTCGCTGCGCTGTGGCCGCAAGCCCGCGACCTCGGCGTGTCGCGCGCCACCTTCGAAGCGGCGACACACGGGCTCAATCCGGATTTCGCGCTGCCCGATCTCGAATTGCCCGGCCGGCCGCAACAGCCCGCGCCCGGCCAGGCCGAGTTCGTGCAGACGCCGGCGGAATATCTTAAGGAATCGACGTTCGACCGGCTCGCCACCCATGGCCGCAGGCTCATACGCCAGCATGAGGCGACGTTGCAGGCGATCGAGCGCCAGTTCGGCGTTCCCGGGCCGGTGCTGCTGGCGATCTGGGGCCGCGAGACCGATTTCGGGCGCTACAAAAATACGCTCGATGGCGTGCGCGTCTTGGCGACGCAGGCCTATGTCGGGCGGCGCAAGGACCAGTTCCGGCAGGAATTTCTTTTGGCGCTAAAGATGATCGGCGAGGGCCGCATCCGCCGCGCCGACATGACGAGCTCGTGGGCCGGCGCCATGGGCCTGACGCAGTTCCTGCCGTCGGACTACTACAAGCATGGCGTCGATTTCGACGGCGACGGCCGCATCGATATCTGGACGTCGGTTCCCGATGCGCTGGCATCGGCTGCCAAGCAGCTCACCGACAAGGGCTGGCGGCGCGGCGAACGCTGGGCGATCGAAGTGCGCGCGCCCAAGTCGGTCGATTGCACGACGGGCGTGCCGGAATTCGTGCGGCCGGTCGCGGACTGGCTGCGTGCCGGCTTCGCGCCCGCCTATGGCCGCGCGTTGCGACCCGAAGAGCTGGCGGCGCCGGCGTCGCTGTTGCAGCCGGAGGGCATCTACGGGCCGTCGTTCCTCATCTCGAAGAACTACTTCGCGATCAAGGAATACAATTTCTCCGATCTTTACGTGCTGTTCGTCGGCCATCTCGGCGACCGCATCGCCGACGCGCGGCCGTTCGAGACGCCGTGGAGCCAAGGCGCCCAGCTCAAGACCGCCGATGTCGAGCGCATGCAGGATCGGCTGACGCGGCTCGGCCTTTACGGCGACAAGATCGACGGCAAGGCCGGCATGAAGACACGCGCGGCGCTCGGCGCCTATCAGAAGGCCAACGGCCTCAAGGTCGACTGCTGGCCGAGCATCGAGGTTCTCGACCACATGCGGCGAAGGTAGTGCGTGATCGTGAAAAGTCGCAACGCTTTTCCGCGATCGCGCCCTATCCCTGCTTTGCCGTGCGCGCTCGGCCGATGGCGTTGAACTGCGCCTTCTGCTCGTCGCTCAGCGCACCGTAGAATTGCTCGAGCGGGCCGCG
This sequence comes from Xanthobacteraceae bacterium, assembly GCA_041487815.1. Classification (GTDB taxonomy): domain Bacteria; phylum Pseudomonadota; class Alphaproteobacteria; order Rhizobiales; family Xanthobacteraceae; genus CANJBX01. The sequence continues at coordinate 1,603 of JBGPOB010000054.1, forward strand.
AACAGTTTTGATCGTGGCCTGCATCGCGTCGAGGCGCGCGCCAATCGCGGCAAGCCGGGCCGGCGGCGTGGTCGGCGTGTCGGTCGGACACGCGGCCTTCAACTGCGCCTGGGCCTGGTCCATCGCGGTCTTGAGCGCGTCGAGGTTGGCGCGCTGCGCTTCGGTCGGATGCAGCTTGCTCTCGATCTGCGCCGTCGGCCAGTCGGTCGCTTCCGCCATGCCGCAGGATTGCGTCAGCGAACGCGGGTTGGCAGGGCTGTCCTTGCGCTCGCCGATGGCATTGAAGCGCGCCTTCTGCTCGTCGTTGAGGAGTTCGTAGAAGCGATCGAGCGGATCGCGCACCGCTGCCACGGCCTCGATCATGGCGGCAATCCTGAGCTGCATGGCGTCGAGCCGCCTGACCGGCGTCAACGCAATGTCGGAGGGACATGCCGCCTTGATGATTTGCGCCGCCTTGACCGCGGCGTTGCCGAGTTGGTCAAGCACCGCGCGCTGCGCATCGTTGGGCGCGACCGCGCTCTGGATGGCATCGACCGGAACGCCGGCGATGTCGCGAGAATCGTCGCCGCACAAGGGCGCGAGGCGGCTGATGGTGGCGGTCGAATCGGTCGTGGTGCGGGCCGGCGCGCTGGCGACGCGTCGCCGCCCGCGCGGAGAAGCGATGACCGGTTCGCCGTAGGCCAGGAGTTCGTCATAGCCGTACGGATAAAACAGGCTGGAATAGATGTCGCCGTAGCCATAGTCCCAGTACGGCACATAGTCGCCCGCGTAGGCATAGGGCCAGAATGTGTGGAGGAAAATCGTGTCATAGGCATAGGGCCAGAACAGCGGTCCGAACCAGCCGAAAGCAAAGCGATGGCGGTGCCAGCGGTGAAACCAGCCGGCGTGCGCCGCCTGGCGAGCCGCGAAGGCGGCGCCGATCGCACCCGCGGGTGCCGCGCCGCGCGCCGCGCGGTGAAAGTTGGGACCGAGCGCGCCGGTCGCGGCCAGAGCACCTGCCCTGGGCGCGGCGAGGCGCGCCGCTCTGGCTTGCGAGCGCGCCGTGGCGCGGCGGCTGCGCAAGGAGCCCGCGCCGAGCCCCGCGATCGCGCGCCGCGAGGCAAAACTTGTCCGTCCCGCGCTCGCCCGCGCGGCGGAGCGCCCGAATGACCTTCCGGTGAATGACCTTCCGGTGAACGACCTTCCGGTGAACGACCTTCCGGTGAACGAGCGATTGCCACCAAACGAGGGCCGCGCGGCGGCGCGCGCCGGCGCGGAGGCGCGCGCGGATGCTGGCGCAGCCGCGCCACGGCGCGCCAATACCGGCCCCATTCCGCTTGCGGGTGCCCCGGCTGCGCGCGCGAAGGAGGGCCGCGCAACAGCCGGCAACGCGGCAAATGCCGGTCGCGCCGCAAATGCAGGTCGCGAAATGGGTGCGGGCCGCGCTATTGCCGGCGCTGCCGGGCGCGCAAATGCATGCGGCGCACCGCCGCCGCCGCGCGCGACCGCAGCCGGCGCTCCGCCACCTTTGCCTTTGGTGTTGGGTGCTGCGCCGGCATCGGTCGCGAACCCGGCTGCCGCGATGAAAGCCATTAAGGCGACGCGCGTGATCGACGAAAACGCGCTCGCTGAACGCAATAAGGTCACCATTGGAATCCTCCCCGGGGCTCCTTTGCAGAGCCGCATTGATCCTATACTAGGCCATTACGCCGGATCGTCTGAACCCCACTTGAACGACGCTGTAAGTGCCCATTCATAAAGCGCGCTCAATCAAAACCGTTCCGGTCTCGCCATTACTGTCGCAAAATCAAACGGCCGGCTCTTGCGAGCCGGCCGCATTCAATTCGAACGCCAGCGTTACAGGCGTTACGGGCAAACCAACACGCGGGGACCGCGACGCCATACTTGATAATATCCATCCCACATCCTCTGGCGCGTGTAATAGCAGCCGGGACCGGGACCGTAGACCGGCGCGTAGCCCGGTGGCGGCGAATTCGCTATCGCGCTGCCGATCAGTGCGCCGCCGATGATGCCGGCGGCCACGCCGGCTCCGACTGCGCATCCGACGCAACGCGCTTCGGCCGGAGCGGGCGCGAGTATTGCGGCCAATCCGATTGCGGATGCAGCGACAAGTGCGGTGATGACTTTGTTCATGGAAGTAACCTCTCAAGCCAGAGTATCTAAGTTAGTGCTTGGCACTTGTCGCACACGCTCTGTTTTGACCGGCTCAATTATTCGCACCAATTTGTCAGATATTTGTCTGAAAATTGGCGCAAATATTTACACCGCTGGTTCAAACGCCTGCACCCGACGCGCCGGCCACGCATTCACGAATTGTTAACGAGCGTGAACGCGCGACTTCGTTCACGCGACTTAGTAACAGACCCGCACGCGGCGAATGCGCCAAGAATATCCGTCCCAAAAGCGCTGGCGCTGCCAGTAGCAGGGCGGGCCGTAATAGGCCGGGCCGCCGTAATAGGCTGGCGCATATCCATAGTACGGGCCGTAATAATAGGGCCGCCCGGCGCCTGCGATTAGCGCGCCGGCGGCAAAGCCGCCGATGACGCCCGCGGCTACCGCGCCACCGCCGCGCCAGCGCGCTTCGGCTTGCGTTGGCACGCTGAGCGCTGCGCCGGCGATGGCCGCCGCCGCTGCGATTGTCGTAAATGTTCTCATCAGATCCTCCATCGTATTCGGGATCACGCATCCCATTCTTTGGGCACTATTGTGACCAGGCGGCATGAACCAATACTGAACAGACCGCGCATTTTTCCATTACCACAGGCCCAGATGGTGAAGGGCATCGACCGGAGCCCGGGTTGGCACAATTATGGGTTGTATTGATCCCCCGCGATAAGTTCAAAATGATTCCTAGGAAGCTCCTACAGCCCTGCCGCCAGGCGCAAATTTGCGGCAACCCCGGCATAGTCGACTTAAATTGGAATTAACGCGCGCATGGTAGCGCTATGCCAAAGAAAACAGGCTGATCCTGCCAGGGGACGTTGCCATGCGTTTCATAGTCGGTGTTGTTTTGGCGGCTGCCGCAATCATGCCGGCGCGCGCGGATGTTGAATGTACGTCCGCGCCAAAGAAAACCTGGATGACGGAAGCCCAGATGAGGCAACGGATCGCCGATCTTGGACACAATGTTTCCGTTTTCAAGCAGACGACTGGCAATTGCTATGAAATTTATGGTCGCGATAGCGCCGGCAAGCGCGTCGAAATCTATTTCAATCCGGTAACCGGCGCGATTGTCCGGCAGACCACGCGATAGACGCGCCGCAACGGCACGAAAACTATCGGATACCGGTGCGGACAACGACATGCCCAAGATCAATCGCACTGCGCTGATCGTGGCGTCCCTGTTGGCGATCTTGGCATCGGTCGCGGTTCCGGCGTCGGTCGCGGTATTCGAAACGCTTGGCGTTGCGGACACGGTCGGCCAGATTGAAAGCCGGAATGAGCGCATCGCAACGACGCGCACGCTGATGAATCAGCTCTCTGATATCCAGCAGGGATATCAGGCCATGCTACTCGACGTCGATATCGAGCCGGAAGAGCGCGCACGAATCGATGCCGCAATCCGGGAACTGGCTAAGATCGATTCTCCTCTCAGCCGTCTGATATCGATTTCCGCGCCTATAATCGGCGCGGAAGAGCAGATCGAGATGTGGCAGACCGCCGAAGCAGCGGTACATTCCTGGGAGGAAGTGTCGCGTGAGCGCACAACCTCGCTCGCCAAGGACGAAAAAACGTTTCACTTTCTGCAACTCCGCGACAGCATTCGCAAAATACAAGACGTCGCTCAAAGACTTGATGAATCGTTTTCCCGAACTAACAAAACCAACACCGCCAGCGCGCTTGCCAGCCTGAATTCTTCGGCAACGATGCTGTTCATCGTCATCATCAGCGGGCTGACGATTGCCGCGTCCTCCTTAGGCTTTCTTATCATTGTTTTCCGAACAATTCGTCGCGCCGAACAGGAGCTGCGACGCAGTGAGGCAACGCTCGCCGCTCAAAACGTGCGATTCAAGACGGCGCTGGAATACATGCGGCACGGCCTATCGATGTTTGATGCCAATAATCGCCTGGAAGTTATCAACCGGCGCTACTGCGAGATCTATGGCCTCGACGCCAATGACGTAAAGATCGGAATGAGCGTGGGCGAAATGCAGGCGCTTCATAACGACAGGGGATTCAAGTATTCGATCGGTGAGAGCGGCGATTTCGGGAGCTTGTTCGATCCCGAACCGTTAGCCGTCGCCGACGGGGTGGATACAAATGAATTGCCGAGCGAGGACGAGCGCGTCGTGGAAGTCAATGGCCGCTTCATCCGCGTTACGCGCACGCGGCGCACCGGCGGCGGCTGGGTTGTCATGCACGTGGACATTACCGAGCAGCGTCGCGCGCAGAATTCGCTTGAGGCGCGCGAGGAAGAGCTCACCCTTCACAACCAGCGCTTCAAGGATCTCGTCGAGGGGCTGCCCCACGCCCTGTCGATGTTCGATTCAAAGCGGCGGTTGGTCATCTGCAATCGGCCGTACGTCGATTTTTATGGGCTCACGCCAGAGCGGGCTGCCGTGGGAACGCCCTTCGCCGAGATCGTCGACGATATTCTCAAGCGCGGGATCCTGCGCGGAGTAACCGCCGATGACGACGAGAAGTTCTTGTCGGGACTTGATGGCTCCCAACCGACCACGGCAATCTATGAATTCACCGACGGGCGTTTCCTGCTCATGTCGCGCTTCCCGCGCGCGGGCGGCGGCTGGGTCGCGTTCCATGAGGACATTTCGCGGCGCATTTGGGCCGAACGCGAGCGCGAGGCGGCGCTCCTCGAAGCCGCGCAATCGCGCGAACAGGAGCGCGCGGCGGAGGCCATGAGCAGGGCTAAGTCGGCGTTCCTTGCCATGACGAGCCACGAAATTCGCACACCGATGAACGCCGTCGTGGGTCTGTCGGCGGCGCTGCTCGATACCGAGCTCGACGGCGAGCAACGTCATGTGGCGAGCACGATTCACGAATCAAGCAATGTGTTGCTGCATCTTCTCAACGACATTCTCGACATATCGAAGCTCGACGCCGGCAAGGCCGAATTCGAGACCGCGCCGTTTGCGATCGCATCGTTAATCGACCATGTGACCAGCATCGTCAGCCCCAGAGCTTCTGAAAAGGGACTGTCCGTCCGGACCACAGTGGCTGATGATATACCGGAAGCGCTGATCGGCGACCTTGGTCGCTTGCGTCAGGTTGTGCTCAACCTTGCAAGCAACGCCGTCAAGTTTACCGAGGCCGGCGTGGTGGAAATATCGGCACGCTGTCTCGACCAATCCGGCGACCTGGCGACGATCGAGATCGCCGTGCGCGATACCGGAATCGGGATTGCGCCGCAGCAGATTGGCAAGCTGTTCAATGAATTTGCCCAGGCCGATGTGGCAATCAACCGCAAATACGGCGGGACCGGACTGGGGCTCGCGATCTCCAGGAAAATCTTGGTGCAGATGGGCGGCGACATCCGCGTCGAATCGATCCTTGGCGTCGGATCAACGTTCTACGTCACCCTCGCGTTGCCGATAACAGGAGCGGATGCACTCAGTCATGCCGGCCGTGGCGCTGATGCCGATGAGCTTGCACGCCTTCTAAATTCGCGAGGCGAGCCGTTGCGGGTTCTGCTCGCCGAGGACAACGCAACCAATCAGCTGGTGTTTTCGAAATTGGCACGGGGCCTCAATATCGACATTGTCGTCGCCGTCAACGGCCACGAAGCGGTGGAGCTGGCGTCGCAGCGTTCGTTTGATGTCGTGTTCATGGATATGCGGATGCCGGAGATGGACGGCCTCGCAGCGACGCGCGCGATCCGTGCGATCGACGGGCCCCGCGCGCGCGTTCCCATCGTTGCCCTGACGGCCAACGCCTTTGCCGATGACGTCAAAGCCTGCCGCGACGCCGGCATGGACGACTTTCTCGCCAAGCCGCTTCGCAGGGTCGTCCTGTTTGAGAAACTGGCCAATCTGCTGATTCGCAACGGCGCTTTGTTGCCGATGTCAAACGATGGTCGCAGGGGTGATACAGCGACGCTCGAGATGCGTCCGGATTTACCCGTAACGCCGCCGTCGGAAGTAGCCATGGCGGATGTCGCGCCAATCCTCGACCGTGCGGCGTTCGCCGGTCTGATCGCCGAGATTGACATCGAGGGCATGCGTGCAACCCTCGATGTATTTGCCGCCGATACGTCGGGGCGTCTGGCGCTGCTGCGACGTCTTTCGTGCGAGCGCGAGCGCGACAAGATCAGGGACGAGGCGCATACGCTCAAGGGCGCGGCGGGCACGTTCGGCATGCTGCAGTTGGCGGAGCTAGCGCGTACGCTCGAGCAGTGCGCACAGGTTGTCTCGCCGCGAGACTGCCGTGACCTGATCGACCGTATCGATGCCGGGTTTAAGCTAGCGCGCGCTGAGCTCGAAGCGGCGCTCGCCGTGGCGGCAGCCGCAGCCTAATGCCGGCGGATTTGTCGGGAACGGATAACGAGCGATTGTCCGGTGCATGATCCGGCGAAGCGGATTCGGTTGGCCGATGGGATCCGGCGACAAATTGATAAGTTGGCGCGCGAATGCAGGTAAGTTCACGCAATTTGCGCAAGCTTGATTACCTGCGCAAAACCGGCGTTCGCTTTTGCTGATCGCGCGCTGAAAACCGGCTGAGGGAATCGCGAGCTTAGCGTGATTGGTACGTGCTAAGCGAGGACTGCGGCGGCTTGCATCGCAAGCCGGACGCGCAAGGCCGAAAGATCGACAGGCTTTGGCACTTCAAGCACGTCAAGATTGAAGCTCTTCGCGACCGCAAGCGTTTCTTCGCGAACTTGGGTCGTGGCGCTGCTGATGATGAAAACGAGAGCGCCGGCATTATGCTCGGCAATATCGTGCAGCACGAGCGCGCCGTTCTTTCCGCCAAGCGACAGATCGAGCGAGATGCAATCGAACTTCTGGCGCTGGATTTGACTAATCGCTTCCTCGATCGAACCCGCACCGGTGACGCCATAGCCGGCCTTCTCGCCGACTTTGCCGATGACGATGCGATGGACTGGGTCGTCGTCGATGACGAGAAACTGCACGCTATGGGTCCGCCGTGCCGCGTTCGGTGCGCTCGTTTTCGTCGGGGCGGCCACTGCCGCCGTCGCATTTGCTGCAGCCATGTCGCCCTCCTGGGCACCGTCTGTTTGCCCAGGCAAACTCAATGCAATGCGCCTAACAGCGTATACTGCGCATGATTGATGGGACGTTAAGGGGCCGCAGGATTTTTCTCTGATTTGTCAGGTATTTGCGCGATCGTACGGAATTCCGGGGAATTCGATCGGCGTCCAATCGGCGGTGCGTGCTTTGCACGCAGATGCGACGCTGGGCAGCCCGGCAAATGCCGACGCCCCGCGCCGGGGGAGCGCGGGGCGTCTTCGAGCGTCGCTTGGGTCAGGGGTTGGGACGCTAAGGTCGGTGGTGGGGGAGAGACTTTAGTAGCAGACCCGGACGCGGCGAAAGCGCCAGCCGAAGCCATCGAAAAACCGTTCACGGGTCCAGTAGCAAGGGGACGCGCTCACGTAGGCCGGGCCGTAGCCGTAGTAACCGCCGTAGTAGGGACCGGAGGCCGCCGCTGCACCGATCAAGGCGCCCGTGGCGACACCGATTCCGAGGCCGCAGCCCCAGCCGCAGCCGGCATTCGCGGGGGTCGGAATTGTGGCTGCACCAACTGCCAGAGTGGCCGCAACCGCGAGGGTGGCAAAAGTCCTGGTCATTGTAACCTCCATGTTGGTGACGCTTTGCCGTTCGGCCCGGTGGGCTCGAAGCGTGGCGAAAGCGCTCCCTATCCGTTAATTGACATCATAGAGACCGCGTTTTCCGGGGCAGTGACCGGGATCACAAGAAGGGCGATTGTATTGTTATATTATAACATAGCATGGAGCGGTCGGGGGCTCAGCACGTCAATGGGCTGCATCAGGCACCTTGGCCGGCGTCTTCGCTGGCGCGACAAGCAACAACATCGGAACCAAAAACTGTCTCACGCCATTCGCGAGAGGATTGCCTGGCGATGACAACCCGAGGCGGTGCGCTCAGTTGAACTTCAGCCCCGCCGCCTTCACCAGCGCGATATTGGCGGCGATTTCCCTGCGGATCAGCGCGTCGAACTCCTTGGGCGTCATCGGCATCGGCTCGAGGCCCTGCGGCTTGAGCTTGTCCGCAATCGCGGGCAGCGCCAGCGCTTTCTGGCATTCCATGTAAAGCCGGTCGACGATCGCGCCCGGCGTTTTCGCCGGCACGAGCAGTCCGTTCCAGAACGTGTAGTCGCTGTCGGCATAGCCGGCTTCGAGCGTCGTCGGGACATCCGGCAGCGCCGACGAACGTCGCGGCGTGTTGACGGCGAGCGCGAGCAGTTTGCCATCGCGTACGAGCGGCAGCCCGGATGAAATGCCAATGCACATGAAATCGACCCGCCCGGTCATCACCTCGGTCAAAGCTTCAGGCCCGCCGCGAAACGGCACGTGCACGGCGTTGAAGCCGGCGGCGAGCCGCAGCCGTTCGGCCGCCCAATGCGTCGCGCTGCCGGTGCCGGCGGAGCCGAAGGTGAGCGAACCGGCCTTGGCGGCGGCGACCAGCGCTTGCAGCGTCTTGATGCCCTTGGCCGGCGCGATCACCGTCACGTTGGGCACGCTGCCGAACGAAATCACCGCGGAAAAGTCGCCGGCGGGATCATACGACAAATTGGAATAGACCGCCGGCGCGGCGGAATGCGCGGAGGCATTGACAAGCAGCGTATAGCCATCGGGCTCCGACTTCGCGACCGCCGCGGATCCGATCGAGCCGCCGGCGCCGCCACGGTTTTCGACCACGATCGGCTGGCCGAGCTGGTTCGACAGCGGATCGAGCACGATCCGCCCGACGATGTCGACGGTCGAGCCGGCGCTAAACGGGATCACCACCTTGATCGGCCGCGATGGCCAGGTATCGGCGGCGGCGCGGCGCGCGAGCGCCGGCGTCGCCAGCGCGGCAGCGGAAAGGCGCAGAAATTTGCGACGGGTCGGCATAGCGGTTTCTCCCTGTAGGCGAGCGTAGCGCCCCCGGTGCGAAGCGCAATGCGCGACAATGCCGGATGCGACGGATAGACGCGACGAAAAGACGCGATCGACGCTGACCGCCCGTGGCGGCGGTCGAGCGCCCCTACGCCCGCTTCGACCCCCGCTGCTGATCGGACGGGAGCGGGCAACCGGCAAACGCCGCTTCGATCGCGGCCGGCGCGCCGTCGAGGCGAAATTCCGCGGTGGTCCGCCCGGCGTTGAGCGAGCGGATGCGCACGTAGAGCACGTTGGAGGTCGCAAGCTCGTTCACGAACTGCGCCACGTCGGCCTTGTCCTCGATCACGACGGTCCTGTAGTCCTGCAGAAACCGCGCATCGACCTCGCGACCGGGCTTGTCGTCGAAGCGATAGCCGAGCATCGAGTTCCGGTTGGAGCCGACCTTGAATTCGAATGACAGGCGAATGATCGGCTGCTCCTTGAAGCATGTGAGCTGGAGCTGGGCGGGTTGGGGGAAGGCGACGTTCGAATGCGAGCTGGACCGGGTCAGCAGGAACGCGCTCGAGAGCGGCGCGCCGGTGACGCGGTCGACCTGGCGTTCGAGCCGCCAATTGCCGGCCGGCGTTGCCGCGGAGGTGGAAACCAATGGGTCGCGGGTAGCGCAGGCGGCGAGCGGTGAGGCCAGGACAGCCGTCAGCAGACAACGCGAACAAAAATCGGTACGCACGACGCGACGTTCCCCCGCTTTCCGCCGATCAGTCTGCAACCGGCGCCTGGCGCAGGCAATGGGTTGACGGGCCGAGGCGGGCGAAACGGGGCGGGGGAAGCTGACTGGCGGCCTATAGATGGTAAATGCCGGAAAGGGGCAGCGCCGCGGACCAATTGTGACTATATATACAGCCATCATACTTTCGACCATTGAGCTCATAGGAGAGGATTTTGGTGGATCAATCGCGAAAAACGGTCGCGGACGCGCAATTCAGGAAATTGCAGCGCGCCCAGGACGGCAAGAAGGCCATGTCCGAATACGAGGCCGAACAGGCCGCCGTGCGTGTCAAGACCGCGCGGCTAAAGGCGGCACGACTGGCGAAAGAGGCCGCCGATGCGGCCGCAGCGGCGGCCGCTCCGCCGGCAGCCGCGAAGAAGAAGGCCAAGAAGGAGAAGCCGCCAGTGGCGAAGCTGGCGGACTGGCTGGACGGCCAGCAAAAGGACGGGCGCAACGGCTGACGGCGCGGGCCTGGGGAACATTCACCGCATTTCGCAGGGCCAATAGGCAGCGTTTCGGCCGGGTACGGCGCGAAATCTGTGCCGGCGAGCGACACCCCCGATGCGGATGCGCCTTGGCCAAGCCTCGCAAGCCACCACCGAAAGTAGCTCCTGCAAGGACGCCGCGGCAGGCGCCGAACCCCTCCCCAGAGGACTATGCCCGGTGACAATTCCGGCGTCATTGATCCTGCGCTACGCTCGCGGCCAGCGCCATGAACTATCGGAGGCTCGCCATGACCACTGCATCGCTCGCAAGCCTGCTCCCGCCCGCCATGAACGAGTTGCGCACGCGCGTGCTGCTGGCGTTCCAGCTTGCGGTCAAACCGCCGAGCGTGATCGGACAAACGCCCGGCTGGGATCGCCGCGTCGGCGAGATCACCGGCGGCACGTACGAGGGCGAACGGTTGCGCGGCAAAATCCTCTCCGGCGGCAGCGACTGGCAATCGCTGCGCGCCGACGGCACGCTGATGCTCAACGTGCGATTCGTGATGGAGACCGACGACGGTGCGCTGATCGGGATGACCTATCAGGGCATGCGCCACGGGCCGCCGGCCGTGATGGCGCGCATCGCGCGCGGCGAGGCCGTGTCGCCCGCCGAGTATTACCTGCGCGCATTGCCGATATTCGAGACCGCGTCGGAAAAATACGGCTGGCTCAACCGCATCGTCACCGTGGCGGTCGGCCATCGTCTGGCCAGCGGGCCGATCTACAACGTGTTCGAGATCCTGTAGCGAACGCGGATTTCTTCATTTCGGCCAAGCTCCGCCGTTCCTGTTGTTTGATCCGCCTTCGCTCTACGAGCTTCGGCGGACGCGAAGGCGCGGGCAGGCGTGTGGGTTTCGCGCCGCCGGGCCGGTCCCGGAAGCCTAGCGCAACATCATCATGGCTGCGGCCATCACCGCCAGCATCACCACTGCCATGATGGCGAGATGGCGCGGACTGCCGGTCATGTGTCGCAGCACGGCGAAGCGCGTGCCTTCAGGCACCAGCGCCATGCCGCATTTCGGGCAGTCGCCCGGCGTCGGCTGCCGCACGTCGCCGTGCATTGGGCAGATGTAAACCTGTCCGCCCGCCGGCGGGCTCGGCGCGGTCATCGCTCAGGCCTCCAGCGTGCGCCGGCGTTCTTCGTATTCGGTCTGGTTGATTTCGCCGCGCGCGAAGCGCTCGTTCAGGATGTCGAGTGCAGTGCCGCCGCGACGGCGATGCATCAGGCCGCCGCGCATCATGAACATCATCATTATCATGCAGACGACCGCGAACACGATCATCGCGATCGGGCCGAAGAAGAACCCGTGTATGGGCCAGTAATCGTACCACCACATGGCACCCTCCGAATTCAGCGTGGAAACAAATACGGTCGACACGCCTGAAAAAGCTGCGTTGATCCAGGTCAAATCGAATATTGCGGGACGTCGGAGCTCTGCCGTGGCCTGCGCGGCGCCTGACCAGGGGCGACGCTCCTGGCAACGCCCGGCCGGCGGTGCTTTTCTCGTAGCCATAGGGTGCGTTTTGCCGCGCTCGATCGGTCCTTGCCGGCTACGCACCGAGCCGGGCGGCGTGTTAGACTTGCTTTCGGGATGAACGCAAACCGAGGTGGGAAGAATGAGTAACATTGTGCGCCGCGCATTCATGCAGGGTGCGGCATCCGCCGGATTGGCGCTCGGCGGCGGCTTCGCGCAGGCTCTCAGCGGCGGGCTCGGCGCTCCGGCGGCGCGCGCGCAAGGCGCGCCAGCCGGCGACAGCAATTGGCCGAACCGGCCAGTCAAGTTCATCGTGCCGTTGGCGCCCGGCGGCGCCATCGACTTCATCGCGCGCGCGGTCGGCGAGCGCATGACGGGCTCGATCGGCCAGCAAGTGGTGGTCGAGAACCGCACCGGTGCGGGCGGGACCATCGGCATGGACGCCGCGATGAAAAGCGATCCCGACGGCTACACCGTGCTCATCACCAACGACAACGCGGCCAGCGCCCCGCACATCATGCACCTGAGCTACGACTACACCAAGGAACTCGTCCCGGTGTGCTATCTCGGGCGGCACGGGCAGATTCTGGCGGCGCATTCCTCGCTCGGCGTGAAGTCGGTGAAGGAACTGGTCGACTACGTGAAGGCCAACCCCGGGCTCGGCCTGGCCACCTCCGGCGTCGGCTCGAACCAGCACGTGCTGTGCGAATGGTTCAAGCGCGAGGCCAAAATCCCGATCGAGCATGTGCCGTATCGCGGCGCAGGGCAGGCGATCAACGACCTGATCGCGGGGCATGTAAAGACCGCCTTCCTCGGGCCAACTGCGCTCATGGCGCATGCGCAGGCCGGCACGATCCGCATGCTGGCGCAATCGACTGCCAGGCGGACGCCGACGCTGCCGGAAATCCCGACGCTGGAGGAGGCCGGCTACAAGGGCCTCGTGCTGGAGGCGTGGTACGCCGCGTTCGTTCCGCGCGGCACGCCGCCGGCGCTCGTCGCCCGACTCAACGCCGAGATGAACAAGGCGCTTAAGGACCAGAAGCTGATCGACACCTTCACCAGGGGCGCGATCGAGCCGGTCGGCGGCGGCACCGAAGAAATCGGCAAGCTCGCGCAGGCGGATTCGGAAAAATACGCGCGGCTGGTGAAGGAGCTGAACATCAGGATGAATTAGCGCATGATCCCGAAAAGTGGGAACCGGTTTTCGGAAAAGATCATGCGCAAACGAAAAGCAGGAGCGAGGCGAGCGACTGCGGAATGTGGGGCTACGCGCGGCGAGGGCGGCCGCGGATTGCCATGCGCTCCATCCGGGCTACGCTTGCTTTGTCACGCGGCCCGCGGCCTGACCTCACGCTCGATCCGCCGGCGAAGCTTTCGATCGGCCGCCTCCAGATCGTGGCGGGCCTGAAGATTGATCCAGAAATCCGGCGTGGTGCCGAAATAACGCGCGAGGCGCAATGCCGTGTCGGCGGTGACGCCGCGGCGGCCGAGCACGATGTCGTTGACCCGCTACCGCGGCACCTTGATGGCCAGCGCCAGCGCATAGACGCTGATCTTCATC
>JBGPOB010000055.1:0-14858 GCA_041487815.1 Xanthobacteraceae bacterium
ATACCAACGATTCGCGGCCCGCAAGCTTGAAGATCATCGACTTGCAATCATTCCAGCGTTTTCAAAAAGGCAATAAAGTCCTTGATCTGATCGCGCTCGAGGCGATACTCGGGCATCGTTGGATGACCCGTCACAATTCCTTCTGCCAACGGCTCCTCAAGATTTTCGACAGGATAACGTGTGTGCAGCGTCCGGAACGGCGGCGCAATCTTGAGCGGGCTCTGAGTCACTTTGTCGATCGAATGACATCGCGCGCAGTTGGTCCGCGCAATATTGAGACCACGCTGCGCGCTTGGAGATTGCGCCAATAACGGTTGGGACGCCGCGATAAGCGCTGCACAAGCTAACAACAGGCGCATGCATCTCTCCTTTTTGAAATTTTTATAGCAAGGCGAGCTTGCCACGTTGATCGGCATCAAATTGGCTTGGGCGGAATATTCAAGCGTGTTCGCCGGGCACGCCCGCCAGGATTGCCATTCTTACCAGGTCTGACAGGCTATTCGCCTCCATCTTCGTCATGACATTGGCGCGATAGATCTCGACCGTGCGCGGACTGATACCGAGATCGAACGCCATAACCTTGTTGGCATTGCCGGCGATTAATCCATCCAGGACTTGCCGCTCGCGCGGCGACAATTGTGCTAACTTGGCAAGAATTTGCGCACGCTGGCTCTCCTTACGGCTGCCCTGCTCGATCTGGCCAATGGCATTTCCCACCGATGCAATCAGAACCTCATCATCGAACGGCTTTTCAATGAATTCGATGGCGCCAAGTTTCATTGCTTCGACCGCGAGAGGGATGTCACCATGGCCGGTCATGACGACAACCGGCAGCAACGGCGCAATTTTCTTCAATTCGCGCAATAGCTCTATTCCACTCATCCCGGGCATCCGAACATCCGTGATAATGCAGCCGCCCATGTTTTGCGGCGGCAATTGTAAAAAGCTTTCGGCCGACTCGTATACCCGCGTTTCATATCCGGCCGCCGAAAGCAGAAATTGCAACGAATCCCTGAGCGCATCGTCGTCATCGATAACGTGGATTACCGATTTTTCAGTCATTTCCGAGGTCCTCAGGCCACACGGTGCGCAGAGTGAAGCTAAAAATGGTCCCGCCTCCTGCGTTTGGTTCCACCCAGATGTGGCCGCCGTGTGCCTCGACGATCGTTCTGGAAATAGACAATCCGACGCCCATGCCGTGTCGCTTCGTCGTGACGAAAGGCTGAAATAGCTGGTCCGCGACGTCCGGCGTAATTCCGGAGCCGGTATCGACGACTCTTAGTTCAATGTCTTCTCCCGTGGCTTCGGTGGAAATCGTAAGCTCCTTTCGCTCGCTCTCTTCCATGGCCTCGATGCCATTGCGGATCAGATTGAGCAGAACCTGTTGTATCTGAACTTTATCAGCAAGCACGAGGTCGGCGGTCGAGTCGAATTCGAATCGCACGCGTATACCGCGCTCCTTCGCCCCCACCAGCGCGAGGGCACTCGCTTCTTCGATCAGCTTGCGCAGACTCTCGACCCGCGGATCGCTTTCTCCCCGCGCTACGAAATCACGCAGCCGGCGAATGATCTGGCCCGCGCGCAGCGCCTGATCCGCCGCCTTATTCAACGCCTCGCGGACGTTAAGCGTAGCCGATCCATTTGTATCCGCCAGCAGGCGCTGGGAGCCCTTGAGGTAGTTCGCGATCGCCGACAGTGGCTGGTTAAGTTCATGCGCGAGTGCCGAGGCCATTTCGCCCATCGCCGTCAGGCGCGAAATATGGACCAGCTCCGACTGCAAATCCTGCAGCCGCGTCTCGGTTTTTTGCCGGTCCGTCAAATCACGGATGAATCCGGTAAAATATCGCCGATCATTTGAGCGCATTTCGCCGACGGCGAGTTCGATTGGAAATGTCGATCCATCCTTGCGCTCCCCAACCACGACGCGACCGATGCCGATGATTCGCCGCTCACCGGTGGTCAGGTATCGTGCGAGGAAGGAATCGTGCTGCGCCCGATAGGGTGAAGGCATCAACATCCTGACATTGCGTCCGAGAACTTCAGCGGGTGTGTAATCGAACAGTCTTTCGGCTGCAGTGCTGAAGGACTGGATCGCGCCATGCTCGTCAATGACGATCATCGCATCGGGAATTGTGTCAAGGATCGATTTCAGATGCGCCTCGCGGGCGAGAACCTCGCGGTGGCTCGCAGCGGCTTGCGATGTCCGGCGGCGCAGGATTTCGCCGAAAATAGCAGTGCCCATGCCAATGAGCCCGAACACGGCGCCATCGATGATTTCGGCTTCGGAAGTTATATTCGCCGAAAAGTAAAGGTTGCTCAAACCGATGCTGGCGATCGTCGCCACGAATCCCGGCCCGAATCCGCCAATTCCGCTCGCGATCAATACCGCCGGGAAAAAATAAAGGTAAGGCGATTCCTGGAACAGCCAGAATCCAAGCAGCTGACGCCCGGCGAATGCGGTCGCCACCAGGCCGACGGCGATAAGGTAGCGTGCCCAATCCGTCCGCGTGTACCAAGGCAGAGCATGGCTCGGCTCGCGCAATAGTTCAGACGTGCCGAGTGCGGTTTTTAATTTGGGCGTTTGAGATTCCAAATTCGCTTCACCGTTTTGACGGCATGGCCGCCGAGATATCCGCCTACGTAATCTTCCTTAGGTCGCACGCGAACGCAACCGGGATAGTTCGACCGGCGGGTTGATTTGCATCAACCCGAATAGCCACGATTCCGGGCATTTTTCCAACGCTCATGAATCTTGGCCGCTCCGACTACGCCATGGTTTGAATATGTCGCAAGCAAGAACGCCAACAAAATATATGACCTTCGGCGAAGGGGGGACGGCGCTAGCGCTCATCGTGCTGACATTCGTGTCACTGCTTGTGGCTGCGCGCGCCTATACACCGGAATACGCGTTTCACGGCTATCTGTTCACCTTTGCCGCCGCGGCTGCGGTAATCGCCATTGTGAATCGTTATTTTGAGCGGCCGGCCGCACCCGCGCCGCTGGTGGTGAGCGGTAAGCCGAACTACAACTTCGGCCCGATCAAGTTTGCGACCGTCGCCGCGGTAATTTGGGGCGTTGCCGGGTTCACCGTCGGGTTGTGGGCCGCGCTCGAGCTCGCGTTCCCGATTCTCAATTTCGACCTTCAGTGGTTTACGTTCGGGCGAATTCGTCCGCTGCATACATCGGCCGTGGTCTTTGCGTTTGGCGGCAACGTATTGCTGGCGACGTCGCTCTACGTCGTTCAGCGCACCTGCCGTGCACGGCTTGCCGGTGACATTGCGCCGTGGTTCGTAGTGCTCGGCTATAATTTTTTCATCGTAATCGCCGGTACCGGCTATCTGCTCGGCATTACTCAGTCCAAGGAATATGCCGAGCCGGAGTGGTATGCCGATCTGTGGCTCACCGTCGTATGGGTCGTCTATCTTCTGGTCTATCTCGGTACGCTCATGCGCCGCACCGAACCGCACATCTACGTCGCCAACTGGTTTTACCTGGCTTTCATCTTGACGATCGCGGTGCTGCATCTCGGCAACAACGCGGCGGTGCCGGTGTCGCTGTTTTCGCCGAAATCCTACATCGTGTGGGCCGGCGTGCAGGATGCGATGGTGCAGTGGTGGTACGGCCACAACGCGGTCGGCTTTTTCCTCACCGCCGGCTTCCTTGGCATCATGTATTACTTCATCCCCAAGCGCGCCGAACGGCCGGTCTACTCCTATCGGCTTTCGATCATCCACTTTTGGGCGCTGATATTTCTCTATATCTGGGCCGGCCCCCACCACCTGCACTACACGGCGCTGCCGGATTGGACGCAAACCCTCGGCATGACGTTTTCGGTGATGCTGTGGATGCCGTCGTGGGGCGGAATGATCAACGGCATCATGACGCTGTCGGGCGCATGGGACAAGCTGCGTACCGACCCGGTGTTGCGCATGATGGTGGTGTCGGTCGCGTTCTACGGGATGTCGACGTTCGAAGGACCGCTGATGTCGATCAAGGCGGTCAACTCACTGTCGCACTACACGGACTGGACAATCGGGCACGTGCATTCCGGTGCGCTCGGCTGGGTCGCCTACATTTCGTTTGGCGCGCTCTATTGCCTTGTGCCATGGCTTTGGAACCGCGAACGGCTCTATTCCATGCGGCTCGTCAACTGGCACTTCTGGATCTCGACCATCGGCATCGTGCTTTACATCTCGGCCATGTGGGTATCCGGCATCTTGCAAGGCTTGATGTGGCGCGCCTACACGAGCCTCGGCTTTCTTGAGTACTCGTTCGTCGAAACCGTCGAGGCGATGCATCCCTTCTACGTCATCCGCGCGCTCGGGGGCGCCCTGTTCCTCGCCGGCGCACTGCTGATGGCGTGGAACATCTGGAAAACCATCAGCTCGGAAGCGGAAGAGCAATCAGTGGCGAGCGGCTTTGCGTTCGCCCCCGCCGAGTGACGGAGATTTCGATGTCCTTGTGGTCAAAACACGCTGTCTTTGAGCGCAATTCGATTATTCTACTGATCGGCATTCTCATCGTCATCTCGATCGGCGGCCTCGTCGAGATCGTTCCGTTGTTCTATCTCAAGAACACGATCGAAGCGGTCGACGGCGTGCGCCCGTACACGCCGCTCGAACTTGCCGGGCGCAACATCTACGTGCGCGAAGGTTGCTACAATTGTCACTCACAGATGATACGGCCATTGCGCGACGAGGTCGAACGCTACGGGCACTACTCGCTCGCGGCCGAGAGTATGTACGACCGGCCGTTCCAATGGGGGTCGAAGCGCACCGGCCCCGATCTTGCGCGCGTCGGGGGAAAATACTCCGACGAGTGGCATCGCGATCATCTGCAGCAGCCATCGTCGGTCGTGCCCTCGACGGTGATGCCGGGCTATCCGCACCTTGCGCGGACTGACCTCGACTTTGCGCATATCGGACGCGACCTTTCGGTGCAGGCGATGCTGGGCGTGCCATACACGCCTGAGATGATCACCAACGCAGCAGCGGACGTGGTTGCGCAGGCGACTGCGGATAATCCGAACGCGGACGCGTTCATCAAGCGCTATCCAAGAGCCCAAGCACGCGATTTTGACGGAAACACGCGCATCACCGAAGCCGATGCGCTGATTGCTTATTTGCAGATGCTCGGCACTCAGGTCGATTTCAAAATTTACAACGACAAAGCAAATATCCGGTGATTGAGATGGACAGCACGTACGAAACAGTCGCGGCTTTCGCGCAAACCTGGGGCCTCGTTTACTTCATCGTTGTGTTCCTCGCTGTTGTCGCCTACGCGCTGTGGCCCGCGAGCCGGCAGCGGTTCGACGAGGCCGCGCGCATGCCGTTGCGGGAGGATTGAGCCATGGCACCTGACGGCAAGCGGCACATCGATCCCATTACCGGCACGCCGACGACGGGTCACGATTGGGATGGTTTGCAGGAACTCAACACGCCGTTGCCGCGCTGGTGGCTGCTGATTTTCTACGCGACGATTATTTGGGCCATTGGATACTGGGTTGTCTATCCGGCGTGGCCGCTGCTGTCTTCCTACACGCGCGGGACGTTTGGATGGCAATCGCGCGAGGCGGTTGTCGAGGACGTCGCGCGGCTTAAAGCGCAACGCGGCCCAATGATGGAAAAGCTTGCGCAGGCGTCGATCGGCGAAATCCTGGCCAATCAGCAACTATTGGATTTCGCGCGCGCCGTCGGGAAGCCGGCGTTTGCTGAAAACTGCGCGCCATGCCATGGCGCGGGCGGTGGCGGCGCCAGGGGCTATCCGAATTTGAACGATGATGACTGGCTGTGGGGCGGCAAGCTCGCTGATCTTGCGCTCACGATACAACACGGCGTGCGCGCCGTCGGTGACGACCAGACGCGGCAGGGCGGTATGCCCGCGTTCGGGCGAGACGGAATGCTCACGCGCGATCAAATTTCAACTGTATCCGATTACGTCCGCTACATCGCTCGGTTGTCGACGCAGGAGATTAAGATAGAGCCTGGTCAAAAGCTGTTCGCGGACAACTGCGCGGTTTGTCATGGGCCCGATGGCAAAGGTAATCGTGAACTTGGCGCGCCCGACCTGACCGATGCCATCTGGCTCTACGGCTCCGACAAGGAGGCCATAGTCGAAGGACTGACAAACGGGCGCGGCGCGGTCATGCCCGCGTGGAGCAGTCGGCTTGACGACACGACAATCAAGGCACTGACGGTATACGTGCACGGCTTTGGCGGCGGCGAGAAATAGATCGGGAACGAGATGACGTGCCCCGCTTGCAGCGTCGCCATCGATATGCATGAGGCAGGATACGCGAATCCAGTTGCGCTTCGCTCGCTACCGGGCGGAGCGGATGGGACGTCGGGTCCGGACCAAACGCCTGACCCAGCGGATGAGGCACCACTTTACGCCGCGCATAGAAAGATCTACCCCCAAAGCGTGCACGGCACGTATCGCCGGATCAAATGGATCGTTCTGATTGTCACGCTCGGCATCTACTACGTGCTGCCGTTCATACGCTGGGACCGCGGCGCTCATGCGCCGAACCAGGCATTGCTGGTCGATTTGCCGGGCCGCAGATTTTATTTCTTCTTCATCGAACTCTGGCCCCAAGAAGTTTACTACTTCACCGGCCTGCTGATCCTCGCGGCGATGATTCTGTTTCTGATGAACGCGGTGGCCGGGCGCGTCTGGTGCGGCTATCTGTGTCCGCAGACAGTATGGACCGATCTGTTCTACGCGATCGAACGATGGGCGGAGGGCGATCGCCGCGAGCATATGCGGCGCGACACCGCGCCCTGGACCTTTGACAAACTTGCCCGCAAGGTCGTCAAGCATTTTCTCTGGCTGATGGTGGCGTGGTGGACTGGCGGCGCATGGGTGCTGTATTTCGCGGACGCTCCCACCTTGGTGAAGGATTTGGCGACCGGCCAGGCGTCAATCATCGCCTATGCGTGGATCGGGATTCTGACTTTCACAACCTACGCGCTGGCGGGCCACATGCGCGAGCAAGTCTGCCTCTACATGTGTCCGTGGCCGCGCATACAGGCCGCCCTGACCGACGAGCATGCGCTCAACGTGACCTACCGATACGATCGCGGCGAGCCGCGCGTATCGGTCAAGAAGAGCGCGCAGTTGCGTCAGCAGGGCCTCCCGGCCGGCGACTGCGTGGATTGCCTGCAATGCGTGTACGTCTGTCCGACCGGCGTCGACATCCGCGACGGTGCAAATCTCGGCTGCATTCAGTGCGGGCTTTGTATCGATGCATGCGATGCGGTGATGGCCAAGGTCGGGCGTCCCGCCAAGCTGATTGCCTTCGACACCGATATCAATATCCGGCAGCGCAGCGAGGGCAATCGGGCGAGCTTCCGACCGGTGCGCGCGCGCACGATCATGTATGCGGCCATCATCGTTGCCGTGAGCGGGACGATGCTTTATGCGTTGGCGACCCGCGACAATGTCGGTGTCAGCGTCATTCACGACCGCAATCCAATCTTCGTGCAGCTTGCGGATGGCGAAATTCGCAATGGCTACACGGTTAGGATTCTCAATAAGTATAACCTTGCGCGCCGCTTTACACTGAAGGTCGAAGACTTGCCGGGCGCGATCATTGAGGTCGGCGGCGTCAGCACATCTGCGGACGGCGATCATGCCATCGAAGTCGGCCCCGATCAGACCCGCGAACTACGCGTGCTGATTACCGACCATGAACGCCGCAGCGGCAAGGAAACTCCGATCGCGATTTCCGTGACGGATCGCGAAACCGGCGAATCCGCTCGTGCATTCGATCATTTCCGAAGCCCCTAGCGAGGTTTGCATGGCAAAGGCCGCCGCTGGCAATCGTGAGGTGACGGGTAGGACGGTTTTCGCCTGCTTTGTTGCGTTTTTCAGCATCGTAGCCGGCGTCAACGCGATCATGATTTACTACGCCACGTCGACTTTTGCCGGGGTCGAGACCGAGAACGCCTATCGCGCCGGCCTCGCGTTCAACCGCGAGATTGCCGCCGCAACGTCCCAGGATGCACGCCATTGGCAGGTGCAGGCCGAGCTGGTGCGCGCGCCTTCCGAACGGGTGCGGCTTGTTGTGCATTTGCGCGACGCCTCCGGCGCTGCATTGCGCGCCGTTGACGTTGAGGCTCGCCTTATCCGTCCCACATCCGCGCGCCGCGACCACGTCATTGCGATGACCGAAACAGATTCAGGTGTCTTTAAGGGAGAAACCGCGGCGGAAGCCGGACAGTGGGACCTCTTGATCGACGTAAGCCGCGGCGGCGAGCGAATGTTTCGCTCGACAAGCCGGCGAATATTGCGCTGAGATTGAGCGATGGCCATGCACAGCGATCTGAGTTCATACACAAGGACGGCCGGCGACAACGGGCTTGAAATCGATCTCGCGGTCGAAGGCATCGCGTGCGGCGGATGCATACAACGCATCGAGCGAGGACTGGGCAAGCTTCCAGGCGTCATCGACGCCCGCGTCAACTTCACCAACCGACGCGCCACTGTGGTATGGCGCAAGGACGCCATTGCGCCAACGGACATAATCGCGGCGCTCAAGAATATGGGCTACGACGCCTATCCCTTCGTGGCCAAGCGCGACGAGGATGAAGAGACGCGCGAGGCCGCGCAGCTTCTGAAGTGTCTTGCGGCGGCCGGCTTCGCGGCGATGAACATCATGCTGCTGTCAGTGTCGGTGTGGTCCGGCAACGTCAGTGACATCACACCCGAGACGCGCGACTTCTTTCACTGGTTGTCGGCACTGATCGCGTTTCCCGCCGTCGCCTACGCCGGCCAGCCGTTTTTTCGCAGCGCGGTTGCCGCGCTGCGCGCGCGCTCGGTCAACATGGACGTGCCGATCTCGCTCGGCGTGTTGCTGGCAGTCGGCGTTTCGGTGGTTGAAACCATCAATCACGCCGAGCACGCCTATTTCGATTCGGCGGTGATGTTGCTGTTTTTCCTGTTATGCGGCCGCTATCTCGACCGGGCGATGCGCCGGCGCACGCGCGTTGTCGCCGGAAATCTTGCGGCGCTCCGGTCAAATACCGCGCATCGCCTTGACGCGAACGACTCGGCGGTTGACGTGCCTGCTGCCGCGCTGCAGCCCGGAGACCGCGTTGTCATCAGGGCCGGCGAACGGCTGCCGGCCGACGGCGTCGTGATCGCGGGCCAATCGGAGATCGACGAGAGCATCGTGACCGGCGAAACCGCGTTGCGCGTGCCGCGCGAAGGCGAGACTGTCTATTCCGGCAGTCTTAATTACTCCGGTGTGCTGACGGTGCGTGTTACCGCGGTCGGCGAACGGACGCTGCTCGACGAAATCGAGCGACTGCTCGATCATGCCGTCAGATCGAAGTCGCGTTATGTTGCGCTCGCCGATCGGGCGGCCCGCTATTATGCCCCGGTCGTGCATACGACGGCATTTCTGACGCTGGCCGGCTGGCTGGCCTATGGCGCCACCGTTCATGACGCCGTGCTTGCGGCCGTCGCGGTGCTCATCATCACTTGCCCATGTGCGCTCGCGCTTGCGGTGCCGGCGGTGCAGGTCGTCGCGGCAGGCCGCCTGTTTCGCGCCGGCGTCATTCTCAATGCCGGCAACGCCATCGAGAAGCTGGCCGAAGTCGACACCGTCGTCTTCGACAAGACTGGAACCTTGACGCTGCCGGAGGCGCGCGTCGTCAACGCTGCGCAAATTCCAGACGATCTGTTTTGCATCGCCGCACGGCTGGCCCAGTCGAGCCGTCATCCGCTGGCGGCGGCGCTCGCGCGCGAGCGTCGCGGTCTGCGAATGATCGATGGCGCGGTCGAGGAGCCAGGCTGCGGCGTCGGCGCAACGATTGACGGCGTGGAAGCAAGGCTTGGCAGCCTGTTATTTTGCGGCCTTGATGCTTCCGCCGCCGCAAGCGCCGAAGTGTTCGATACATCCGCCATCGCTATCCGGTTTGGCAATCGCCATGCGGTCTTTCAAGTGCAACAGAAATTGCGGCCGGATGCGCGTGCCATGGCAGATGCCTTGCGCGCGCGCGGACTTGAGATCCACATCATCTCCGGCGACCGCGCAGACGCGGTCGCACCGATTGCCGCGATGCTCGCGATCGAAAGCTGGCAGGGCGGCGTCACGCCCGATCGCAAGGTGAAGATGATCGGCGGGCTCAGGGCAACGGGTCACCGCGTCCTCATGGTGGGAGACGGCATCAACGATGCCCCTTCGCTTGCGCAGGCCAATGTGTCGATGTCGCCGATCAGCGCCGCCGAGCTGACCCAGGCTCAGGCCGACGCGGTTTTTCTCGGTGAGCGGCTGGCGCCGGTTGTTGAGGCCATCGACTTGGCGCGCGCCGCACGCCGTCTGATGGTGCAGAACCTGTCGCTGGCGGTCCTCTACAACGCCGTCGCCGTTCCGATTGCGGTTGCGGGTCTGGTGACGCCGTTGATCGCGGCGCTGGCGATGTCGGGTTCCTCGCTGTTGGTGACAGTCAACGCGCTACGACTGGGACTGCGGGCGCGCGATCGGCAACGCCCGCGCGCGAACATGCAAGAAGCCGTACCGCAGCCGATGGTCGCCACATGAACGTTCTCGTGTACCTTGTTCCGATGGCGCTGGGACTTGGTCTCGTCGGGCTTGCGGCGTTCCTGTGGTCGCTGCGTGCCGGGCAATACGATGACTTGGACGGCGCCGCCCTTCGCATCCTGGACGATGACGACGTCGAAGGCTGATGCGCTACCGTCAGCGCAATCCGATTCGAATCGGCGCCCGGGACCGACGCGTTGCCGCCATGCGGGGGCGCCGAGAGGCCGCCGCCGCGCCAACTCGGACTTGAGCTAAATCAATGATTGTCTTGAGCTATCCGGGATATTTTGTGATACGTTACAATATTGATCGAGGGATGATGTCATGAAAGCTTCCGATGTCATGGTGCGCGATGTCGTTACGGTCGGCCCGCAGGCCACCGTCCAGGATGTGACTACGCTGCTGCTCAAGAATCGGATCAGCGCGCTACCCGTTTTGGATGAAGCGGGCAAGCTGCTCGGGATCGTCAGCGAGGGCGATCTCCTGCACCGGGCGGAGGCAGACACCGAACGCAAACATTCCTGGTGGCTCAGAATGTTGTCATCGAACGAATCGATGGCCGCCGAATTCGTCAAGTCGCATGCGCGCAAGGTTTCCGATATCATGACGCGCAGAGTCATCACGGCTCCGCCGGAAATGTCGTTACGTGAAATCGCGGCGCTGCTGGAGAGGAACGGCATCAAGCGTGTCCCAATCGTCGAGAAAGGCAAGGTTGTCGGGATTGTGAGCCGCGCCAATCTCATCCAGGCGCTTGCCACCGTGCCGGCGCCGGCGCCGGCGAAAGATGATGTGGCGCTGCGCGACGAGGTGATGGCCAAGATCAGCGCCAAGTCTTGGGCGCGACCATCGCTGCTCAACGCAATCGTGCACGATGGCACCGTGGAACTGTGGGGAACCGTTGCAACGGACGCGGAGAAGAACGCGGTTCGGGTACTGGCGGAAATCGTACCCGGGGTTCGGGCGGTTAAGGACAATGTGACAGTTCGCCCGGTCGAGGGGTGGGCCTAGTATGCCATTGGATCCGCCGTCGTCTGTTTGCTGGAACCTGCAGTGATGCTTACGCTAGAAGGCTGGCGGGGCGCAGACGAGGCAACGGGTGAAAACGTTTAGCCAGGCGTGGAGAGCGCGCCTGCGTGCGCGCGCTTATGAAATCTTCGAGCAGGGGGCCGTCGGCAATCGCGCCGCCGCGGCCCTCGGCAATTTCATCGTCATCGTTGTCGCAATCAATCTTGTGGCGGTCGCGCTTGAGTCGGTCCCAAGGTACGCGTTGCGATACGCCTCGACGTTCAGCTTTATTGAAATTGCGACGCTGCTCATTCTCAGCGTGGAGTATATCCTGCGCATTTGGGTTGCGGTTGAACATCCGCCCTACCGTCACCTGCCGCCGTTGCGCGCCCGGCTGCACTTTATTGTAAGCGCGCCCGGGATCATTGACCTGATCGCCGTATTGCCGTTCTGGCTGGCGCTCCTCTTCCCCGGCGAATTCAAGGTCCTGCTGCTTCTCAGGGTAATTCGCTTTCTCAAGCTGGGGCGTTACTCACCGGCGATTCGTTCGCTGCTCGATGCGCTCTACTCCGAGCGCCATGCGCTCGTCGGCTGCTTTGTCATATTGCTTGGTGCCTCGCTTATCGTTGCGACGCTGATGCATGTCGTTGAGGGCGCGGTTCAGCCCGAAAAGTTTGGGACCATTCCGGACGCGATGTGGTGGGCCATCGTCACGCTCGGAACGATCGGCTATGGCGACACGGTTCCCGTAACGGGCCTTGGAAGGATAATCGCAACGGGCGTTATTTTCATTGGGCTGATCATGATCGCGCTCCCGGTCGGCATCGTCGCAACCGCATTTGCCAACGACATCCACCGCCGTGAATTCGTCGTCACCTGGGCCATGGTCGCGCGCGTGCCGTTGTTTGCGGGACTTGATGCCCGTCAGATTGCGGAAGTCATGCGGCTGTTGCGCTCGCACCGGGTCGAGGCCGGAACCATTATCGCACGGCGGGGCGAGGAAGCGCACTCGATGTATTTTGTTGCCGATGGCGAGGTCGAAATCATCCTGAGGGACGAAAATGTCCGTTTGGGAACCGGCCACTTCTTCGGCGAGATCGCGATTCTGCGCAAGGCTCGCCGCTCTGCCAACGTCATCGCGTTGATGCGCACGAGCTTGCTTGTCCTCGATGCGCGCGATGTCCACATGTTGATGGAGCGCGAGCCGAAGATTGCCGAGCGCCTGCATCGCGCCGTACGCGAACGTGTTGCCAAGGATACTGTTGAGTCGAAGGGCGATATCGTGGTCGAGGAAATTGCGGAACACGAACCCGATGAAAGCAAGCCAAGCTGATCGTCGCGCGGACAATGGCTGGCCGCCGCGCCCATTTGCCTCGCGCGCCATTCGTCGACGGGGTCAGTTTCCGATCACGAAGCAACACGTGGTCGTGGCCGTGCCGCCGATATTAAGCGTCGCCGCCCGGTGCGCGCCTTCGACCTGATAATCGCCGGCGTTGCCGGTGACCTGCTTGGCGGCATCGAGCACCATGCGCACCCCGGTGGCTCCAACCGGATGTCCAAGTCCGATCAGCCCGCCGCTCGGGTTGATTGGCAAACGGCCGTCAAATGCAATGGTGCCGTCCTCGATTGCTTTCCATGCCTCGCCGGGGGCCGTGATCCCGAAATGATCGATGGCCATGTACTCGGTAACGGCAAAACAGTCGTGCGTTTCGATGACGTCGATGTCGCGCACGTCGGTTAAGCCGGCACGGCCGAATGCGTCCAGGATCGTGTTGCGAACGTGCGGGAAAACATAAGGCTGTCCGCGCGCCTCCGCCATCTTTTCACTGAACATGATGGTAGCGGTGCGGTGACCCCACCCGAGAATGCGTGGCACGCGCGCCAGATCGACGCCTTGGCGCCGGGCCCATTGCTCCGCATAGTCGCGTGAGGCGAGAAACAGCGCCGTCGCGCCGTCCGTCACCTGCGCGCACTCGTTCCTGCGAATGCGGCCCTCGATGCGTGGATTGGCTTCGTCGTCTTCGACAAAACTCTTTGGCCCATAAGTCCATTTACGTGTCTGCGAATTGGGATTACGCCGCGCGTTCTCGAGGTTGATCTCGGCGATGCGGCCGATGTGCCGATAGTCGAGTCCGTAACGCTGATCGTAGATTTCCACGAGATCGCTGAAAGCGCGCGGCCAGACGTAGGCCGCATCCTGAAACTCGAAACCGGTCCGCGCGGCGACGGCGAGATACTGACCCGCAGTCTTGGCGGGGACGTTGCGCATGTATTCGACGCCGACGACGCAGGCCAGATTATAGCGACCGGCTTCGATTTCCGCTGCTGCACCAAGCACCGCGAGGCTGCCCGACGCGCAGGCCGCTTCGTGCCGGCCGGATGGCAGGCCGGAAAACTCCGGCCGTATGGCGGCGAATACGCCCCCCAGAATCCCTTGATTGCAGAACAACTCGGCCGCGAAGTTGCCCACGTGCGCCGTTTCAATCTCGTGCGCGTCGATCTTGCAGCGATCGAGCGCACCCTCCACGGCATCTTCCATAAGAGCTGCGATATCCTTGTTTTCGCGACCGTAATTGCGCGCAAAATCGGTCTGGTCACCACCCAGAACGAAGACTTCCCTTGACATCGGTGCCCTCCGAATGTGCGTAAATCACCAAACGTTTGGCGTGCGGCGTCCGTTGATAGGCGCTTGCCAGGCGGCGATAGTGGCGGAATTGAAACTTGCGCCACGCCGGCACGTATTCTCATGCGCAGCAGGTTACAAGTACCGGTCCCGTACAGTGAAGCAGGGATGACAATCGTGTGCGCCGACACCAGCACTTTCTACAACAACATCCCGGTCTTCGACCGTTTTGCAAGTGTCGTCGATCCGTCTCGATATCATCCCTTGCCGGATGACTGGACGATCGGGCTTGCGGACGTCGTTCAATCCACCCGCGCCATCGCTGAAAATCGCTACAAGGCGGTCAACATGGCAGGCGCCGCGGTGATTGCGGCCGTCGCCAACGCCCTGGGAAACCGGGATTTTCCCTTCGTTTTCGGTGGCGACGGCGCAAGTTTTGCGGTTCCGCCGGAAGCTGCAGCAACCGCGCGGCATGCCTTGGCCACGACCGCCGCGTGGGTGCGCGACGAACTTGATTTGTCGCTGCGGGTCGCGCTCGTCCCGGTCCGGGCGGTCCGGGAAAATGGGCTCGATGTCCATGTCGCGCGGTTCGGCTCCTCTGCCAATGTGTCCTACGCGATGTTTTCCGGGGGCGGCCTGGCATGGGCGGAACAGGCCATGAAGCGCGGCGAGTTCGCGGTGCCG
>JBGPOB010000056.1:0-14787 GCA_041487815.1 Xanthobacteraceae bacterium
ATGGCCTTGCCGTTGCCGATGAAGGGAAAGCGCCCGACCCGCACGTCGTATTTCATCTCCTTGGCCCTGGCCTCGGTCAATCCGACGGATGCGATCTGCGGCGAGCAATAGGTGCAGCCCGGGATCAGGCGCTTGTCCATGGCGTGCGGCTTCAGCCCCTTGATGGCTTCGACGCAGATCACGCCCTCGTGCTCGGCCTTGTGCGCCAGCATGGGCGCGCCGGCGACATCGCCGATGGCGTAGAGGCCCGGCACGTTGGTGCGGCACATGCCGTCGATGACAATGGTGCCGCGGTCGAGCTTGACGCCGAGCTTTTCGAGACCAAGCCCCTCGACGTTGCCGACGACGCCGACCGCGGAGACGACACGCTCGGCCTCGATGGTCTGGGTGCCGCCCTTGCCGTCATCGATCGTGGCGACGACGGAGTCCTTCTTCTTGTCGAGTTTGGTGACCTTGGCGCCCGTGTAAATCTTCATGCCCCGGCGTTCGAAACTCTTGCGCGCGAACGCGGCAATCTCCGTGTCCTCGACCGGCAGAATCTGCGGCAACACTTCCACAACGGTGACGGCGGCGCCGAGCGTGCGATAGAACGATGCGAATTCGATGCCGATGGCGCCGGAACCCACGACCAAGAGCGACTTCGGCATCCGGTCCGGGTTCATCGCCTCAAAATACGTCCATACCAGCTTGCCGTCGCCTTCGAGGCCCGGCAACGCGCGCGGGCGCGCGCCGGTCGCGACGATGATGTGCTTGGCCTGATAGCTGCCCGGGCCAAGCGCGCCTTTCGGCGCCTCGCTCGCCGACGCCTTCACCGAAATCCTGCCCGGCGCGTCGATCGTCGCCTCGCCCCAGATCACCTGGATTTTGTGTTTCTTGAACAGAAACCCAACGCCGTCCGACAGCCGCTTGGCGACCGCGCGCGAGCGCGCCACCACCGCCTTCGGATCGAACGCGACATTGTCGGCCGACAGCCCGAACTCCTTGGCATGCGTCATCAGGTGGTAGACGTCGGCGGAGCGCAACAGCGCCTTGGTCGGGATGCAGCCCCAGTTGGTGCAGATTCCGCCGAGGTAGTGGCGCTCGACCACCGCGACCTTGAAGCCAAGCTGCGCCGCGCGGATCGCGGTCACGTAGCCGCCGGGGCCGGAGCCGATAATGATGATGTCGAAGGGGTCTGCCAATTACCGCTCCATGTTCTTCTCAGCCGAGTGACGGGCAATCATACGACGGACATCCCACTCCGCGATACCAAGCATGGCGACCACGAATACCACCACGGCAAGAACAAGGCCCCAGATGTTGCGCGACAGCGCCTCGCCCGATAGCAGCGCGGAACAGATGATATCCCGCCCGATCCGGGCTCAGCGCCAGCACGGCCGCCGCCGCAGTCGTGACCCAGGGCCAACGCGCCAGCATCGGCGAAGATCACATCCGCATGGCGCGCGCCAGCGCGACGCAGTCATCGTTCATGGCGCTGAAGAGCTTATCCGCCGGCTCGAATAGCTTGTCGATTTCCGGCAATGGCGTCGTGCGTGACTGCTCGATGATCGCGGTGAGCGTACGGGTCAGGTCGGTATAGCGTGCTCGCGTGCCAGCGTCCTGGAAATTGGCGAGATAGGTGCCCAGTCCGCCGAATTTGGCGACTGCCACTTGCGCTTCGAGCCGGTTGTTCTCGCTCAGCCGCGATGCGCCGGCGACATTGCCGCGGTCGGCGGCCGGCATCAGCACGCCAATCTTTTGTTTCACCAAAAAATAGGTCTCGATGATTTCCCGGCAGGTTCGGATGTATTCGCCGCGCGCGACGTTCTTTTGCATGATTTCGATGCTGGCGTGAAACAGATAGCCTTGATAGATCGACAGCACCAGCGACAACGTCGCGATGAACATCGGAAAATAAAAGATGACGGCGCCGCGCAGCCGGGATTCGCGCGCCATGCCCTGTTCGTGCGAATTTCGGTTCGCGCCATTCGCCGCCGGCGTCAAGACGCTGGCAGGTTCGCGCTCGGACGTGGCTTGCTGTTCCGATGCGGTGGCGGCACGGGCTTCCTCGACGCTCATTGTTCGTGCCCCAAATCGACCCGCCGCACCTGCAGCGCAGCGCTAAATCACCATGCCAACGGGATTTTCGATGATGGTCTTGAACGCCCCCAGGAATTCCGCGCCGAGCGCGCCGTCCACCGCGCGATGATCGGTCGACAGCGTCACCGTCATCTGGGTCGCGATCGCAATCTTTCCGTTGCGCACGACCGGCCGCTGCTCGCCGGCTCCGACCGCGAGAATCGTCGCATGCGGGGGGTTGATGACGGCGGCAAATTCGGCAATGCCGAACATGCCGAGATTCGAGACCACCGTGGTGCCGCCCTGGTACTCCTCCGGCTTGAGCCGCCGCGTGCGCGCGCGCGCGGCGAGATCCTTCATCTCGATCGAAATATCGGTGAGCTTCTTGGTGTCGGCGCTACGCACCACCGGCGTGATCAGCCCGCCCGGGATCGACACCGCGACCCCGACATCGGCGCGATGGTGCTTGAGCATGCCGCCTTCCGTCCAGGTGACGTTGGCGTCGGGAACCTTGATCAAAGCCAGCGCCAGCGCCTTGATGACAAAGTCGTTGACCGAGAGTTTCCACGCCGGCTTGCCGTCGGCGCCCATGGGCGCGACCATGTTGATGTCTTCGCGCGCCGCCAGCAGACGATCGATGGTGCAGGTGACGGTGAGATAGAAATGCGGAATGGTGAGCTTGGCCTCGACCAGCCGGCGCGCGATGATCTTGCGGATATTGTCGTGCGGCACGACTTCGTAGCTGCCCGGCGGATAAAGCGCGCGAATTTTATCGTCGGACATCGGCTGGAACGGCAAGGCTGCGCCCGTTGCGCCGATGCCCGCCGGCGCTCGCATCCCGCCGCCGGCCTTCGCCTGCTCGATGTCGCGCGCGACCACGCGGCCGCGCGGACCGCTGCCGGCGACGCGGGTGACGTCGATGCCGGCATCGCGCGCCAGCCGGCGCGCCAAGGGCGATACGAATACGCGCGAATGGCCGTTGGTCGCAGGCCGCGCCGCGCTCGGCGCGGCTGGCGCAGCACTGGATACGATCATTGACGGAACCGGCATCGAAGGAACCGGTTTGGGCGTCGCCGGCGCGGACGGCTGCGCCGCGGGCGGCGGCTGCGCCGGCGTCGCCGACCTGGCCGCGGTGGCGGCTGCAGCCTTCACATCCTCGCCTTCGCTGGCCAATATGGCGATCAGTTGGTTGACCGGTATGTCGGCCGCACCTTCCGGCACCACGATCTTGGCGAGCGTGCCTTCGTCGACGGCCTCATATTCCATCGTCGCCTTGTCGGTTTCGATCTCGGCGATGACATCGCCAGGCTTGATCTTGTCGCCTTCCTTCTTCAGCCAGCGCGCGAGGTTGCCCTTCTCCATCGTCGGCGACAGGGCTGGCATGAGAATGTTGATCGGCATCGTGCTGTCCTCGGCGCGCTCGATCAGCGTTTCTTGCGGCGGACGGTTGTGCGCGTACGAGCCGACTTACGCGCCGAGGCCCGCGCCTTGTGCCGCGGCGCGCGCGGCTTGCGTCTGGCAGACTTGCGCTTCGGCCGATCCTTGATCAGGGGCGCGCCCAGGTCGGCCGCGAAGGCGGCTTCGATCTCGGCCAAAATTTCCTTTTCGGTCAGATCGGTGTCTTCGGCCGAATAAAGCAGCGCAATGCGCCGCGCGATATCCGCCAACACGTCGCCCCATTTCGCCGGATCCCGAAACGCACGCCGCGCGGTGACGTACAATTCGTCATCGATCATTCCCGCACGCAGGATTTCGACGCCACCGTTGGCGAGCGCCGCATTCGGCAATGCGAGCGCTTGGTAGACAGATGTTTTATTCGTTGCCATGCACCTACCTGTAACAAACGGATTTTACCGCCGCGACCACTTCGGCGACCGAGGGCAGCGCCAGCTTTTCGAGGTTGGCAGCGTAGGGCATGGGCACGTCCTTTTGGTTGACGCGCGCAACCGGCGCGTCGAGATAGTCGAACGCGTGTTCCATGATGCGCGCGGAGACCTCCGCCGCGACCCCCGACTGTTGCCAGCCTTCCTCCACCACCACGCAGCGCGCGGTTTTCACGATCGAGTTGACCACGGTCTCGGTGTCCATCGGCCGCAACGTGCGAAGATCGATAACTTCCGCCGCAATGCCCTCCTTGGCGAGTTCCTCGGCGGCTTTGAGCGCGTAGCTCATGCCCATCGACCAAGCGACGATCGTGACGTCGTCGCCTTGTCGTACGACCTTGGCCTTGCCGATCGGCACGACGAAGTCGTCGAGCCTCGGTACCGGGAACGAATGTCCGTAAAGGAGTTCGTTTTCGAGAAAAATGACCGGATTCGGATAGCGGATCGCCGATTTCAACAGGCCCTTGGCATCGGCGGCGCTGTAAGGCGCGATCACAGTGAGCCCCGGAACATGCGAATACCACGCGGAGTAATCCTGGCTGTGCTGCGCGGCTACGCGCGCGGCCGCTCCATTCGGCCCGCGGAACACGATCGAGCAGCCCATCTGCCCGCCGGACATGTACAGCGTCTTGGCAGCCGAGTTGATGATTTGATCCATCGCCTGCATGGCGAAATTGAACGTCATGAATTCCACGACCGGCTTCAGCCCCGCGAGCGCGGCCCCGACGCCGAGCCCGGTAAAACCGTGCTCGGTGATCGGCGTGTCGATCACCCGCGCGGCGCCGAATTCCTGCAGCAGCCCTTGGGTGACCTTGTAGGCGCCCTGATATTCGGCGACCTCTTCGCCGATCACGAACACGTCCTTGTCGCGGCGCATTTCCTCCGCCATGGCGTCGCGCAAGGCTTCGCGCACGGTCATCGTGACCATTTCCGTGCCTTCGGGTACTTCCACCGAAGCGTCGTAAGCTTGCCCGCCATCGCCCTTCCAGACGCGCGCGCTTGGCGCTCGCTCTTCGGAGTGACGGCTTCTCTGCGCCTCATCCTCAGGAGCCGGCGCAGCCGGCGTCTCGAAGGATGACGCGACGCGCGGTGGCGGCGGCGGCGCGCTGACTTTGACATTGTTGAGCGCCGATGCGTCCTCGCCGTCCGACAAGATCACCGCGATCGGCGTATTGACGGCGACGTCGGCGGTGCCTTCCGGGACGAGAATTTTTCCGAGCGTGCCTTCGTCGGTCGCCTCGACTTCCATCGTCGCCTTGTCGGTCTCGATCTCGGCGATGACGTCGCCGGACTTGATCTTATCGCCCTCGCCCTTGATCCATTTGGCAAGGTTGCCTTTCTCCATCGTGGGCGACAGCGCGGGCATCAAAATCTGAATCGGCATGGATTGACTCGATGCTCAATGAGCTGCGCGCTTAGCGCGACACGTCGGTGAAAAGTTCGGCGGGATCGGGTTCGGGATCGTGGGTCGCGAATTCGGAGGCCTCGTTGATGATCGCACGCACTTGCGCGTCGATTGTCTTCAGCTCCTCCTCGCTTGCGCGCTTGGTCGCGATCAGGCGGGCGCGCACCATGTCGATCGGGTCGTGTTCGGTACGCACTTTTTCGACCTCTTCGCGGGTGCGGTACTTCGCGGGATCCGACATCGAGTGTCCGCGGTAACGGTAGGTCATCATTTCGAGGATGATCGGTCCCTTGCCGTCGCGGCACCATTTGGCCGCCCGTTCGCCCGCGGCCTTGACCGCGCGCACATCCATGCCGTCGACTTGCTCGCCTGGAATATTGAACGACGCGCCGCGCTTGGAGAAATCCGTCTGCGCCGAGGCCCGCGTCACCGCGGTGCCCATGGCGTAGCGGTTGTTCTCGATGATGTAGATCACCGGGAGCTTCCACAGTTCCGCCATGTTGAAGCTCTCGTAGACCTGCCCCTGGTTGGCGGCGCCGTCGCCGAAATAGGTCAGGGTGACGTTGTTGTTCCGCCGGTAACGGTTGGCGAAAGCCAGTCCGGTCCCGAGCGAGACCTGCGCACCGACGATGCCGTGGCCGCCATAGAAGCCCTTCTCGACGCTGAACATGTGCATCGAGCCGCCCTTGCCCTTCGAATAGCCGCTGCGTCGCCCGGTCAGTTCGGCCATGACGCCTCGCGGATCCATGCCGCTCGACAGCATGTGGCCATGGTCGCGATAGCCCGTGATAACTTGATCGCTCGCCTTGATGGCCATCTGCATGCCGACGACGACGGCTTCCTGCCCGATGTAGAGATGGCAGAAGCCGCCGATCAGGCCCATGCCGTACATCTGGCCCGCCTTTTCCTCGAAGCGGCGGATCAGCAGCATCTGCCGGAAGGCGCTGAGCTCTTGATCCTTGGCGAGTGCCGGAACGTCGGCGCGCGCGCCATTGCCGGACTTGGCGGGGCGGGTACCCGCCGGAGCGGCCTTCGCGACCGGGCCTTTTGTGGCGGCGCCCGGCTTTACCGCGGTAGCCTTGATGGGCGTCTTCTTGCTGGCGGCAACGCCGCGGGGCACGGCAGGCGCCGGCTTTTTCTTGGCCACGGCCATACTTTTCCTCGGGAGCGAATACTTTGCAGGCATGCTTGGCTTGTCCATAACCTATTCCGAGCCGGCGCGGAAGCAAGGCGCACAGCCAATCACAACCCAAGTAGCGTCGGTAAAACGCCCCGCAAAATCATCAATCTAGCCGGTGAAATTCGGGTGCGGCGCGAGCCTTACCTCAGCGCTCGCGCGTCAAGATGACGACATCGCGCGGGTCGATATAGCCGAGCAGTGCACGGGCGCGTTCTTCGAGCGTGTCGGGGTCGATCCGGTCGGACTTCAACAACGCCACGCGCCGTTCCCACCGCGTCCGCTCTGCGCGTGCCGTGGTCAGGTTGGTCGTCAGCTCTGTGATCTCGGCGTCGAGCGCCTGTTTGGCTTTGAGACCGTGCTTGCCACCATAGGCATTGATGGCGAAATAGCCGATCAGCAGCGCCGCCATGGCGTAAAGGCCGAATGAGGCCAGAATCGAGCGCAGCCGCGGGCGGGTGACCATGCGCCGACCATGCGCGGGCCGCGTAAATCGCCGGTTAACGCAAGCCTGCCGTCGCAGCCGCGAATTTGGCGCCACCCGTATTCTTGCAAAGCGCGCCGCTGCAGGCTTCAGACCCCGGTCCGCAGCACCGCCCTGCCTGCATAGCGCGCCTGCGCTCCCAGCTCTTCTTCAATGCGCAGGAGCTGGTTGTATTTCGCGGTCCGATCCGAGCGCGCGAGCGAGCCGGTCTTGATCTGCCCGCAGTTGGTCGCAACCGCGAGGTCGGCGATGGTCGCATCCTCGGTTTCGCCTGACCGGTGCGACATCACGCACGCGTAGCCCGCCTTGTGCGCCATCTCGACGGTCGCCATTGTCTCTGTGAGCGTGCCGATCTGGTTCACCTTGACCAGGATCGCGTTGGCGACACCCCGCTTGATGCCGTCGGCGAGGCGCTTCACGTTGGTCACGAACACGTCGTCGCCGACAAGCTGACACTTTTTTCCGATGAGGTCGGTCAGCGCCTTCCAGCCGTCCCAATCGTCCTCCGCCATGCCGTCCTCGATCGACACGATCGGATAGCGCGCGACGAGGTCGGCAAGGTACTTGGCCTGCTGGTCGCGCGAACGCTTTTTTCCCTCGCCTTCATAGGCGTAGACGCCATCCTTGTAGAATTCAGTTGCGGCGCAATCGAGCGCCAGCGCGATGTCCTGGCCCAGCTTGTAGCCGGTCGTCTCGACGGCCTTCATCACGAAGCCCAGCGCCGCGTCCGCCGACGGCAGGTTGGGTGCAAAGCCACCTTCGTCACCGACATTGGTGTTGTGGCCGGCGTCCTTGAGCGCCTTCTTGAGCGTCTGGAACACCTCGGCGCCCATGCGCAGTCCTTCGGCGAACGTCGGCGCGCCGACCGGCATGATCATGAATTCCTGAAAATCGATCGGATTGTCGGCATGAACGCCGCCGTTGAGAATGTTCATCATCGGCACCGGCAACAGCCGCGCCGGCGTGCCGCCAATGTAGCGGTAGAGCGGCATGGCGCCGGCGGCCGCCGCGGCTTTCGCAACGGCAAGCGAGACGCCGAGAATCGCATTGGCGCCAAGCCGGCCCTTGTTGGGCGTGCCGTCGAGCGCGATCATGGTTTCATCGATCTTGGCCTGCGCCTCCGCGTCCATGCCGCCGACGGCGTCAAAAATTTCACCGTTGATCGCGTTGATGGCGTTGCGCACGCCTTTGCCGGAATAGCGCTTGGCGTCGCCATCGCGCAATTCCACCGCCTCGTGTGTGCCCGTGGACGCGCCCGACGGCACCGCGGCGCGGCCGCGTGCGCCGTCCTCCAGCACGACGTCAACCTCGACGGTCGGATTGCCGCGGCTGTCGAGAATTTCACGGCCGATGATATCGACGATGGCGGTCATGGGCGCTCCCGGGCTTACGGCTTGCGTGCGCGCCTTCTACAAGACAAGGCCCATACCGCGCAAAGGGGCGGCTGGACCTGCCGGTGCGATCGGTTAATTTGGCCGATCGGAAAGAGCGATCATGGCCCGCAAAGCGTTGCAACTCGGTCGACCCGTCCGCCTCCCGGCCTCGCCGGCGCAAGCCGTGCTCGATCGCGTGCCCAACCCGCATCCGGACACGCGTTACGTCGCCCGCTTCACGATGCCGGAGTTCACGACGATCTGCCCGGTGACCGGCCAGCCCGATTTCGCGATCCTGGTGATCGACTATGTGCCGCGGCGCTGGCTGGTGGAGTCGAAATCGCTGAAGCTTTACCTGAACAGCTTCCGCAACGAGGGCGTATTCCACGAGGACTGCACGGTCGCCATCGGTAAGCGGCTCGTAAAGTTGCTCAGCCCCCGTTGGCTGCGCATCGGCGGCTATTTTTTTCCGCGCGGAGGCATGCCGATCGACGTATTTTGGCAGGCCGGCAAGCTGCCGCCCGGCGTGTGGGTGCCCGACCAGGGCGTTGCGCGCTACCGCGGGAGATGACGTAGAAAGCGCGCACAGACGAGGCCGGTTGCGATCAGGACGCAGCCGCCGAAAATCAGCGGCAATGCCGTGCCCAATTCGGCGAAACCAGCGCGGTAATAGATCGGTCCAATCGATTGGCCAAGAAAGAAAAATGTCGAATGGATCGCCGCCGCCGTGCCGCGCGCCGACGGCACCAGCTCGGTCACGAAAATCTGGATCACCCCATGCAGCAGATAGAATGACAGGCCGAATACCAGAAAAATTGCAATTTGGGCCTGCCACGCCGGTGTCAACGCCATCAGCATCAACCCGAGGCCCATCAGGCTTCCGCCGAGGATCATGAGCCGCTGCTGGCCCAGCTGCCGCAACAGCAGCGCGATCACAAATGAATAGAGGATGCCGCCGACGCCAAAGCCGCCGATGACGAGGCCGGAAACCGTGCCGCTGGTTTGCCCTGCATCGTGCAGGAGCGGCGCCACATAGGGAAACAACCCGAACAAGAAGGCGCCTTCAATCAGCACCGCGCCGAAGCAGAACTTGGCCAGCGGATTGGCGAAAATTGCGCGATAGCTTGCGGGAATGGCGCGCAGATCGACCGTCATCGGCGGCTTACCCCCGGGACCGCCGAAGCCGACGAAGGCCGCAATCATCGCCATCGCCGCGAAGCCGCCGTTGACGATGAATACGCCGCGCCAGCCGAACAGGTCGGACACAATCCCTGCCGCCGACGCGCCAAGCAGTTGCCCGAGCATCGCGGCGGCCAGCAGCCGGCTGATCGCCACCTGCCGCTCGTTGACCGGCACGACCTGCGCCACCAGCGCCATTGAAATTGGAAACAGTCCGCCGGAGACCATGCCAGCCACGATGCGCGTCGCCGTCAGTGTTGCGAGGTTGGGCGCGAATGCGCCGGCAAAAGTCGCGAAGGTGACCAGCACCAGGCACGCGAACATCATTCGCGTCTTGCCGAACACATCAGCCGCGGCGCCGAGTACCGGCTGGATCAGCGCATAGGGCAGCGCGAAGGCGGTCGCAAGCAGCGCGACCGTGGTGGCCGGCTGGTGTAGGTCCTCGGCAATCTGCGGAATGATCGGATCGATGGCACGGAAGAACAGACTGGTCGAGAATACGGCGAGCCAAATCGTCGTCTGGATGCGTTGCGGCGACAGCCGCACGGCCGGCGGCGATGGATCGGGGCGAGGAGCCGGAGCCTCGCTCATGCAGCTCCAGATGCGGCCTTGGCGATTGTGTCGAGCGCCATCAGCACGCGCAGCAGCGCTTCCAGTTCCTTCAGCGGCACCATGTTGGGTCCGTCGGAGGGCGCCTTGTCGGGATCCTGGTGCGTTTCGATGAACACGCCCGCGACGCCGACCGCAACCGCGGCGCGCGCCAGCACCGGCACGAACGCGCGCTCGCCGCCGGAAGAAGTCCCCTGCCCGCCCGGCTGCTGCACCGAATGGGTGGCATCGAAGATCACCGGCGCGCCGGTCGTGCGCGCCAGGATCGGCAGCGCACGCATGTCGGATACCAGCGTGTTGTAGCCGAACGAGACGCCGCGTTCGGTGACGAGCACGTTGCGATTGCCGGCGCCGGTGATCTTGGCGACGACGTTCGCCATGTCCCAGGGCGCCAGGAACTGGCCCTTCTTGACGTTGACCACGCGCCCCG
This sequence comes from Xanthobacteraceae bacterium, assembly GCA_041487815.1. GTDB lineage: Bacteria > Pseudomonadota > Alphaproteobacteria > Rhizobiales > Xanthobacteraceae > CANJBX01. Next base: position 10,599 of record JBGPOB010000056.1, read on the forward strand.
TTTTTGCCGCAGCGACGAGCAAGTCGGTCTGCCGGCAAAGGAACGCCGGAATTTGCAGCACGTCGACGGCTTGCGCGACGCGCGCGCAATGTTCGATCTCGTGCACGTCGGTGATGACCGGCACGCCGATTTTTTCGCGCACTTCGGCGAAGATTGGCAGCGCACCATCAAGCCCGATGCCGCGCGCGCTCTTGGCGCTGGTGCGATTGGCCTTGTCGAACGAGGTCTTGTAGACGAGACCAATTCCCAGCCGCTGCGCGATTTCCTTCAGCGCTAGCGCCATCTCCAGCGCGTGCGCCCGGCTCTCCAGCGCGCACGGTCCCGCGATCAAGGCCAACGGCAGCGCGTTGCCGAAGCGGGCGTCGCCGATTGCAACGACCGGGTTTGGCGGAGGTTCGATGCGTATAGTCACGGCTGTATTCTCATGCGTAGTGTGCGATTTTGTTGTGCGCGATGGCTAGGCTACAGTCGTCATGGTCGGGCTTGTCCCGGCCATCTCGCTTAGGGAAGCACATTGCCTCCTGGTCGGGATCGCCGGGACAAGTTTACACTCGGGCCCGCCCAAGGCGGGACCCGGGTGCCCAGCGATGATAAATTCAGTGTATCAAGTCAAACCAATCACGCGCTATCGACCATGGCGGGCGATCCCGGCCGGGTCAACGGGCAGCGGAGCAACTACTTCACCGCCGAAAAAGCCGTTGGCTCGAGAAATTGCGTCGACACGCTGGCCACGATCGGCCCGTCGCGTTCGGTCTCTGCGCGCTTGGCGATCCATTCCGGATCGGTCGCAAACGCCGTCCACTTCTTCTCACGCTCGGCGAGAGAATCCCATGCCAGCAGGTAGAACAGGTTTTGGTTCGACTCCCCAATCAGCGTGGTCCAGAACCCGGCCTGCCGAATGCCGTGTTTTTTGAACAGTTCGAGCGTGATCGTCTCAAATCGCTTCAGCAGCGCCGGCATGCGGTTCGGCATGCAGTTGTAGATGCGCAATTCATGGATCATGGCCCAATCTCCGCGTGGTGCCGAGCCGTAAGCGTAGCGAACATCGGACGGTCACGGCAACGGCATCGACTGCGCCGGTCTTCGCGATTTTACCGGCAACAATTTCACGACTTGTTGGGCACCGTGGTAATCCTTTGTCATGGGATCCCGCGAGCGCAGCTAAGATTTCGGTGACGCTCCATTCGCCGTCGAGACGGACGTCCCGCCATGTTAAGGAGGCTCAATGACCAGCAAATCAAGAACAGGCCAGCGTCGGGATAAACACCCGCCGTCGCCAGATTCAGCCAACAAGAAGCGCAAGAAGGCCGAGCGGGTCGAAAAGGAGAAGTATCAAGTCAGGCTGCAAGGGGCGCAGCGCCGCGAGGCGCAGGACAAGATGCGCCGGCCGACGGATGACTAGCTGTGGAGCCTCAACAGCTAGAGCGGACTTTGGCGGTCAGCGCCAGCGTGACCCCGCGCACAAGTTTCATGGACCGCGATGCTGCATCGCAATATTTTTATGCGATGCAGTACTACGGTTGCGATATACTTATTTACGGCCCTGAGTCGGTCACCGCGACCTCGTGGAACCGCCGACCATGAACCCAAGGAGTTGATTGCACAGAAGTAAGCGTCGCCGCCGGGATCAACGAGGGACCTTCCCATGATTGAGTGGCTCGCGCGCCTACAACTCATTCTTGTCCTTGCCGTCGTCGCGCTCATTCCCGCGTCGGCCCATGACAGTTGGATTTCCCGCGGCGGCCTCCGCAACGGCGCCGGCGAATGGTGCTGCGGCGAAGGCGATTGTTTTGTTGTCCCCACCAACCAGGTGGGCATCAGCGCTGCCGGGTACCGGCTGTTCAACGCGGAAATCGTTCCGTTCAGCGAGGCACAACCGTCGCCCGATGGCGCATTTTGGCGTTGCAAACGCCCCGACGGGACGCGGCGTTGCTTCTTCGCTCCGCCACCCAGCAATTAAATTCGGCGCATCGGCGGGCGAACCAAATTGAGCGGAACGTTTCGAACCCAACGGACGCGCGCCCAATGCGCTGCGCCTTGACCCTCGGCGACACGCCGCCGACACTCGCGCGCATCCGCTAATAAATTTTCCCGAGGGAATGCTAATGCCAAATCCGAAAGTGCTGATCTATGCCCAACGCGACGAGCCGAAAGCAATCACCGACGCGCTGCGCAACGCCGGCTGCGAGGTCGCGCTTGGCGACAATGCATGGCAGAAGCCCGGCGCCGATTACCGCGGTGCGTTCGTCGCTGCGGCGCGCGACGCGGTTGCCTTGATGGGCATGTACAGCCGGGCGATGCCGCTCGACCGCGCGGCACTGGAGGCCTGTCAGCGGCTTCGCGTCGTCGCGAAATATACCGCCGGGGTCGACGATATCGACACCGACGCCGCTACAGAACTCGGCATCATGGTGTGTCACGCGCCGACGGAAGCCAATTGCTTCGGCGTCGCCGAAGCCACCATCGCCATGATCCTGGCCTTGCTCAAGCGCGTGCGCGAGCGCGACGCCGATGTGCGCGCCGGCAACTGGCGCGGGTCCGATATGGTGTCGGTCTATCTCGGCGCCCGCCAATCGGATGACCGGCCTGGCCTTACCGTCGGCGTGGTCGGCCTTGGCCGCATCGGCACGCGGGTTGTCGATCTTCTGGCGCCCTGGCGATTGCGGATCATCGCGCACGATCCCTACATCGAGCCGGGCCGTTTCCTGCTCGCGGGCATCAAGGCCGTCGATTACGAAACGCTGTTGCGGCAGTCGGATATCGTGACCTTCCACACGCCGCTGACCAAGGAAACCCGCAATATGCTGGGCGAGCGCGAGCTGGCGATGATGAAATCGACAGCGATCCTGATCAACGCGGCGCGCGGCGGCCTGATTGACGAGGATGCGCTGGCGCGCGCGCTTGCCGCCGGCAAGCTGCGCGCCGCCGCGATTGACGCGTTCGCCGAGGAGCCGCTTCCGATGAGTTCACCGCTGCGCAAACTCGGCGACAAGGTGATGCTGTCGCCGCATTCGGCGTCGTTCAACGAGGACGCGCAGCTTGGTCCGGGCATCGAATGGGCGACGCGCTCGGTGATTGCCGCGCTGGCCGGCAATGTGCCCGACAACGTCTTCAACCGCGAAGTCATCCCGCGCTGGAAAGAGAAATTCGGCGGCGCCAGCGTGATGGGTTGACGCGGGCTTGCGGCCGCGATGATCGAGACCTGCCAGCCGCCCAACGCCGAGCTGCGTCCGCCGCGGCTGGCCGTTCCGGAAAATGCCGTCGATTGCCACGTCCACGTCTATGGCCCGGAAGCGCGCTACCCGATCGCGCCAACGGCGCGTTTCCGTGCGCCCGATGCCCTGCCCGAAGCGCTCAATCGCCTGCATCAGTCGCTCGGAATTGCGCGCGCGGTGCTGGTCCAGCCCTCGACCTATGGCACCGACAACCGGCGTCACCTCGATGCCATGGCCGAGCTTGGCCGACTGGCGCGGATGATCGCGGCGGTACCTTTCGACATTGCCGATGCGGAACTGAAGCGGCTTGACGCGGCCGGCGTGCGTGGCGCCCGCTTCGCGGTCGGTCACGCGGGCGGGCCTGCGTTCGAGGATATCCGCCGCTTTGCCGATCGGCTGGCGCCGCTCGGTTGGCACATCGAGTTTCATGTCCGCCGTGAGCCCGGCGATGCGACGCTGGCGCGCGCCGAAGCGCTGCTGCGCGACCTGCCGGTTGATCTGTGCATCGCGCACCTGGCCTCGATCAAGCCACAGCTCGGCCTTGACCAGCCGGATATGGATTTTCTGTGCGACTGGCTGCTGGGAGGGCGCTGCTGGATCAAACTATCGGGCGGCTACCGGATGTCCGCCGTCGCGCCCTACCGCGACTTGATCCCGTTTGCCCGAGCGTTTGTGGCCGCGCGGCCAGACCGCATGCTGTGGGGCAGCGATTGGCCCCATGTCGACATTCACGGCCCAATGCCGGATTCAACCGATCAACTGGACTATCTGCTGGACTGGGTCCCCGATCCGGGGCAACGGCGCAGGATACTGGTCGATAATCCGCAAAATCTTTATCGCTTTTAGCGGAGCGAATCGGAATATGCATGGCTTGTGGATTCCCACATCGACCCAATATAGAAAAATTATGAAATTGATAATGATTTAGGCAGGCTTGAAATTTAATTTCCGCTTATCTCGCTATTTTGAGGGAG
>JBGPOB010000057.1:0-14765 GCA_041487815.1 Xanthobacteraceae bacterium
CGCCAAGTCCGAAGAGAAGCACGAGCCCGTGAGCGACATCGACATTGCAGTGGTGGATAGTCTGAAAGCGCTTGACCCTGAATGGCCGATTAGAGAAGCGGACGTGCCCGCACATGAGGCGAATGTTCGCTCGCCGCAATACAGCGGACATTGCTCGTACTTGGAGGCATCATGGATCGAGCACGCTCCATCCCTGATCGGCCGATTCAATTCCCTGTATATGACCCGAACATTCCCTGCTCCAATAGGTAGGGAATTTGGCTGCAAACCATTGAATTATCCCGCTAACTGGGCGTGCAAATTGCAGGAGCAGGAATGGAATGGAATTGGTAAAATTCCCTGTATATTTCCCTGTTAGCAGGGAATTGGGCACAGAGATTGGTTCGCCGGAGACTGGCCCCTCCGCCAGCCGCACCACAAAGCGGCGGCGCGGTTAGCTCGCTATCGCCGCCCCTCAACTCCCCACCTCGCCGCTCATCACCGGGCCGAACAGCTCCCAGCGTTCGCCGTTGAAGCGCTGCATCTGCATCTGCTCAACCGGGAAATAATCGCTGGGTCCGGTGTTGATCTTGATGCCGGGGATCAGCATCGGCAGCTCGAAGTTCTTCAGGCTCGCCGCCTGCTTCATGACGTTCTCGCGCGTGAGGTCGTCGCCGCACTGCTTGAGCACCTGCACCAGCGTCTGTACCACGCTATAGCCATAGACGGTGAAGCTCGACGTGCGGTCGCCGTCCTTGAAGTACTTTTCCATAAAGGCGAGCCATTCGTTGTAGGCAGGATCGTTTTTCCAGGTCGGATCGGTCGGATCCTTGGTGTAGCTCGTCGACAGGATGCCCTTGGCATTGCCGACGCCGGCCGGCTGCAACACGCTGCCGACCGAATTCGAAACATTGTTGAGAAGGTGCACGGGCTTCCAGCCCAGTTCGGCAACCTTGCGGATGGCCTGGGCCGCGAATTTTGGCGTCGCGACGTTGAACAGAATGTCGGCGCCGGCGCCTTGCAGCGAGATGATCTGGGAATTGACCGTCGCGTCGGTCACCTCGTAGCTCTGCTCGGAGACGATGGGGATTTTACCGGCGAGGCCATCCTTCAGCCCCTTGATGTAGTCCTTCCCGTAGTCGTCGTTCTGGTAGAGAATCCCGATCTTGCCGTTGGCGTGGTTATCGAGAAGATATTTGGCGTAGATGCGCCCCTCGCTCTGGTAATTGGGCTGCCAACCCATGGTCCAGGGAAAATTCTGCGGATCGCCGAACTTGGTCGCGCCGGTTGCGACGAAGAGTTGCGGGACCTTCTTGCCGTTCATGTAGCGCTGGATCGTGGTATTGTGCGCGGTCCCGAGACTCTGGAAAACGAGCAGCACCTCGTCGCTTTCGACGAGCTTGCGCGCCTGCTCCAGCGTCTTCGGCGGGGTGTAGGCGTCATCGTAGCTGATGAAGACGATGTTGCGGCCGTTGATGCCGCCCTCCGCATTCACCTTCTTAAAATAGGCGTCGATGGTGCGACCGATCATCCCATAGGTCGACGCGGGCCCGCTGTAGGGATTGATGTTGCCGATCTTGATCTCGCGGTCGTTGGCGCCAGGGTCGTATTTCTTTTGGGCGGTTGCCGGAAAGGTCGTGGACACGAGCGCAAGGCCCGCTGCCACCAGCGTATAATCAAGGCGTCGCATGGCGTTTCTCCCAGTAATGGTTGCCTGAATGTTAACGGACGCTAACCGGGCACGCCAGCGCCTTTGCGCCATAGCCGCGCCTTGTGGAGGCTTTGACCGGCCGGTGCGGCGCCAGAAACGGCGTCCATTCAGAAGTCGTAGACGATGATTTTGGGGTAGTTTGGTAAGCAATTTGAAAGGGTGGGGCGGACGTTAGCAAATTCGCAAACGTCGAAATTCTAGCATGCCGGCTGGTTCCGCAGGCGATTGCGATGGCGATTGCGCAACTGGCCAAGGGGTGTTTGCATGCCCGAACTGATCCAACTGCTGCCGGGTAACCTGCGCAAGCGGGTCAAGGATCTCGAGCAAGAGCTCGCCGACGCGCGCGAGCGGATCAAGGAACTTGAATCCAAGCTCGAAACAGATCCGCTGCTCAACATTTTCAACCGGCGCGGCTTCGAGCGCGAACTCAAACGCGCCCTGGTTTACGCCAACCGCTATCATTCCAACGTTGCCGTGCTGACCATCGTGCTCGATAACTTCAAGTCGATCAACGATCGCTACAGCCATCTCGGCGGCGAAGCCGTTTTGATGGCGGCTTCCGAAGCCATCGTCAGCGAGCAACGATCATCGGACGTCGTCGCCCGCGTCGGCACCGATGCTTTCGCGGTATTATGCTGGAATCTTTCAGAGCCCGACGCCACCGCCAAGGCGCGCCTGATCGAAGCCATCGTCGGCGCTTTGGAAGTGCCGTTCGCCAAGGACGCGCTCTGCGTCACCTGCCTCGCCGGGCACACCATGCTCAAGCGTTTCGACAGCCCGGAAAATGTGATCGCGCGCGCGGAGGCGGATGTCAGACTGCGCCGCCGCCAGCGTCGCCAGGCGGCCTGACACGGGCGGGCCCGCCGAGCGCCGAAATCGCCGGCTTTGCCCAATAACCGCGCGCTTGCAGATTGATCCAGGGGGGTGCGCGGCTGCACCGCCCGATTGTGTTCATGGCCGGCGCAACGCCGCTTTAATGGAAGCTTACCGTTTTAGTACGAAACTCGCCGGCGAGCGGTGCCCCGCTACGCCCAACCGAATCGTTAATCCGCACCAGGCCGATGTCACTGCCGCAAACCAAAGACCAGCCAGCCGCTCCGCCATCGCTGATCGCCGAGCTTGAGAGTTCGCTCAAGGGAGGTTCGAGCGCGCAATGCGGCAATATGTTGCGCCGCGTGATCGATCTGTTTCTGTCAAATGCCGAATCCTACACTCTCGATCATATCAAGCTGTTCGACGACGTGATCTGCCACCTGATCGAGAAAATCGAGCGCGAGGCAAAAATCGAATTGAGCAACCGGCTCGCGCCGATCGACGCCGCGCCGATGGGAGCCATTCGCCGATTGTCGCGCAACGACGACATCGCGATCTCAAAGTCAGTTTTGCAAAAATCCAACGTCCTGACGGACGACGACCTGATCGATATTGCCAGTACCAAGAGCCAGGATCACCTCGCGGCCATCGCCGAGCGCGTCCGCATCGCGGCGGCGGTAACCGACATCCTGATCGAGCGCGGCAACGCGGAGGTCACGCGCCGCGTCACCGTCAATCCGGGCGCCGAGATTTCCCGCCGCGGCTTCGGCATCATCGCGCATCGCGCTGAAGACGATGCAAGCATCGCGGTTGTGTTCGTGCAGCGCCGCGATGTTCCGCCAGAACTGTTCGACGAGCTGCTGCGCAAGGCAACGGCTGTGGTGCGCAAGCGCCTGCTTGATATCAGCGCGTCCGAAACCCACGAGCGCGTGTCGCAGGCCGTCGCGGCGGCGGCGCGTCGCGTCGCGCAAAGCGAAACATCCCGCACGATTGCGGGAGCCCGCGGCGGCAAAGCCAAACCGAGGGATCTCACGCTGCTGAAAACCAGGGTATCGCAAGCGGCCAAGGGCGGCACCGCCAGCGAGACCATGATCGCGCTTGCCGAGCTTTGCGAAGTCTCCGTCAAGGCGATCAAGAACCTCGTGCATCAGGATTCCGACGAGGGCGTTGTCATCCTGGGAAAGGCCGTCGGGCTCGGGTGGAGCGACGTCAAGGACGTCCTCGCGGCGACGATGCCGCACAAGATCAAATCAAAGCCCGATGAAACGGTGATATTCGAGAAGTATATCGGCCTGTCGGCCGCCAATGCGCAGCGCATCCTGCAACTCATCAGGTCGAGCAAGGCGATCTATAAGGACGAGATCGTGAAATTGATGTAACGGCGGCTCAGGATGGCCCCTCGACGTGCAGGCGCCGGCGTTCGACCTGCGTGGCAACACCCGGCATTTTGAGAAGACGGTGAGGGCGGCGATGTCCGCGTCCCGCGCGCGATCAGCAAAGGTGGATACCGGTTTTGCGCATGCAATCAAGCTTGCGCAGATGGCGTGAACTGAGCTGCGTTCGCGCGCCAACTTATCAATTTTGCGCCTGACCTTGACCTGTATTCGCCGGTGTGAAACCCCGGCTTCGCGCAGGCAGGTCGGCGAACTGAATCCACTTCGCCGGATCATGGGCCGGCGGATTTATTGCAGCCGCGCAGCGGATTCCTTGATGATGCTGAAATCCTGAAACTTCTTGGCATCAATCCCGGATTTCAGGAATCCGAGAGACACCATCTTGTCGATGTTGTCCTGCAATATCGCGATATCGAGGACACCGTCGGGCGCGCGGTAGAAGTCGTCCTTGCCGAACAGCCAGGTGTCGAGCTGCTCGCGCGGCTGCTTGGTGACGCGCGCGGCGATATCGACGACTTCATCGTGATTTCTTGGATCGATGAAAAAGCGCCGCACCCGCAGCGCGTCCGCCATGAAGTCGATCAGCGCTGCGCGGTTCTTTTTCAGGAATTCTTCGCGTGCGACCCAGATCACCTGCGCGGTTGGGCCGAGCGCGTCGCGCTGGGTGAACAGCGAGCGGGTGAGGGCCTTGAGCTCCGGATCGGCCGACAGCGCCGGCACCCCAAGGCCGATGAGATCGGTCTTGTTGTCCAAGAGCGCCGCCTTCATGTTGCCGAAGCCGACCTCGACCTGCGTGAAGTCGCGGCTGACTTCGAGTCCATGCTTGCGCGTGATGGCGCGTAACGCCATGTCGGTGCCGCCGCCCTTGACGTTGACAGCCACGACCTTGCCCTTGAGATTTTCAATCGACTTGATCGGCCCATCCTTGAGCACCAGGAATTCCGACGAATAGCGGCCGGGCATGCCATCAATGAATTCGTCGCTAATGACGCGTAGATCGGTGAGTTTTGCGTTCTGGATCGCCAGCGGAAACGAGGAGAATGTCAACAGTGCGATGTCGAGATCGCCGGAAGCCAGTGCGGCGACCGACTGCGGCGTACCGGGGAAACGGATCGGATCGACGATGTAGGCTTGCCCGGCGCGCGTCATCAGTTCCGGCTTCTCCATGAGCAGCGGCGGAAGATTGTTGGGGATTGCGACCCATGAAATTCGGACCTTCAGCGGCTGACTATAGGCGCCGGCCGACGCCAACAGCGCCATGGCGAAGCCGCACAGAGCGAGGACGATTCTTGCAAACCGTCGGTTCATGGTTTCCTCCCACGCTGGCCGTAGTGTAGCACGACCCATTGCTGTGGCAGTCATGCCGTTGTCGGCCCCTGCGCTTCCTGGTGCCAGATCAGAAGACGACGCCGTAGCCACGATATTGTGCTGATGACACAGTGGCCAACAATGGCGATCTCCACGATTCCGGCGAAGACCCCCGTGGAATTGAGCAAGCGCGACGACTCCATCGTGGCGCCGCCCGGGCCGTAACCGCCCATCATCATTTCCGCGATGATGGCGACGATCAGTGCGGTCGGTAACGCGACTTGAAGCCCGGTGAGAATTTGCGGCAAGGCCGCCGGTACGATGATTTTCCACGCCGTCCGGCGGGCGCTGGCGCCAAGACTACGGGCGGACCAGATCAACTCGCGCTCGACACCGCGCGCGCCATTGTATGCACTGATGGCGATCGGCAGCATGCAACCGAGAAAGATCAGTACGATTTTCGACGCGTCGCCGAAGCCCAGCCAAATCGCCATGACCGGAATCAGCGCCGATTTTGGCATGGGATAGAACATCCGCACCAACGGCCCGGCAACGGCATCGAACAGGCGCGAGTAGCCCATGAGCACGCCGACGGCGCTGCCGACGACAATCGCCAGCAGCAGGCCACTGCCGGCGCGGTAGAGCGAGTTTGCGCCGTTGGCGAGAAGCTCGCCGCCGGCGGCGAGCTTGGTCCATGGCACCAGTACATTCGTCAACGGCGGCAAAGTATGCGCCGGTACGATCCGCTTCGTGTACTGATCTCCCACGCTATTGTGAGGATCACGAGCGGGAGATAGCGGACCGACAGGGCAAAGAAGCCACCAAGGCTGCGGTTAGTCCTGAGGCGACGATCGTCCGAATCTCTGACCAAAAAAGCATCAGTTATCGCAGAAGCAGTCGTATCTGCTGTCATTTGCCCAACTTATAGGCAAGATGCTCAATTAGTGCTCCCTGGTGTTTCCAATCACCCGGCAATCCGCGCCTCTCACACCAATCCACTTTTCGAACCAAGGATTTAGCTCAGGGCGGTGCTTGGCACGAAGTTTGCGGACGGCATTGCTGGGGCGGCTCGCGGGAGCCGGTTCCGTTGCGTCAATCAGAGGGACCTCCGAATGATTAGAACCACATCTACGGTCGCCGGTCGACCGCTTCACCGCCGCTGGCTGCTCGGTGCCGCCGCTGGCTTCGCCTTGGGGTTCGCCGCTGTTCCGGCCGTGGCCCAGGACACAATCAAAGTGGGCATTCTCCATTCCTTGTCAGGCACCATGGCCATCAGCGAAACAACGCTGAAGGATGTGATGCTGATGCTGATCGAGGAGCAGAACAAAAAGGGCGGCTTGCTCGGCAAGAAGCTTGAAGCCGTCGTTGTCGACCCGGCTTCGAACTGGCCGCTGTTTGCTGAAAAGGCGCGCGAGCTCATCAGCAAGGACAAGGTGGCGGCTGTCTTCGGCTGTTGGACGTCGGTGTCGCGGAAGTCCGTGCTGCCGGTGTTTAAGGAACTCAATTCGATCCTCTTCTATCCCGTGCAGTACGAGGGCGAAGAGAGCGAGCGCAATGTGTTCTACACCGGCGCCGCGCCCAATCAGCAGGCGATCCCGGCGGTCGACTATCTCGCCAAGGAAGAAAAGGTGCAGCGCTGGGTCTTGGCCGGCACCGACTACGTCTATCCGCGCACGACCAACAAGATTCTTGAAGCCTATTTGAAGTCGAAGGGCGTCAAGCCGGAAGACATCATGATCAACTACACGCCGTTCGGTCACGCCGATTGGCAGACCATCGTCGCCGACATCAAGAAATTCGGCTCGGCCGGCAAAAAGACCGCGGTAGTGTCAACGATCAATGGCGACGCTAACGTGCCGTTCTACAAGGAACTCGGCAACCAGGGCATCAAGGCCAAGGACATTCCGGTCGTTGCGTTCTCGGTTGGCGAAGAGGAACTAGCGGGCATCGATACCAAGCCGCTGCTCGGCCATCTCGCCGCCTGGAACTACTTCGAGTCGATTAAGACACCACTCAACAAGGAATATATCGACAAGTGGCACGCGTTCACCAAAAATCCGAAGCGTACCTTCAATGATCCAATGGAAGCTCACGTCATCGGCTTCGCCATGTGGGTCAAGGCAGTCGAAAAGGCCAAGTCAACCGATCCTGACAAGGTCATCGATGCACTCCCCGGCACCGAGGCGCCAAATCTGACCGGCGGCATGTCCAAGATGCTGCCCAACCATCACATCACCAAACCCGTCTTCATCGGCGAAGTGCGGGCCGATGGCCAGTTCGACGTGGTGTGGAAGACCGAGGGTCTCGTGCCGGGCGACGCCTGGTCGAAGGAATTGCCCGAGTCGAAGGACCTCGTTGGCGATTGGGTCGACAAGAAATGCGGCAATTACAACACCAAGACCAACAAGTGCGGTAGTTGACGCGGCGGCATAATCGACGCTTAACAATACCGGAGACGGCGGCACGCCCGCCGCCTCCCAATACCAACAAATCTGGTTTTGCCGGGCAGGCTGAGATGGGTTTGGTTCGCGACCGCGCGATGGCGCTGCTGCTGGCGTTCGGCATTCTCTTCGCCGTCGCTCCCGTCCATGCGCAGAATTACGAAGATGCTTTGATCGGGTTCACCGCCGATTCGTATGGTGAAACCGAGAAGGCGATCAATGGCGTCGCGGCGAGCGGCAACGTTTTGGCGGCGCAAGTCATCGACGCCCTTCAGGATCGGCGGCTGTTTTACGACGCCGCCAGCAAGAAAGTTTATTTCAAGGACGGCACCGGCGCACTGCGCGAGGCGGCAAGCGGGCAACCGGCCGCCGGCGTGGCGGAGGGCGATTTGCAGGACGTGCGTGTTAATAACCGCCTGCGCCGCGCCATTGACGCGGCACTCGGCAGCCTGACGTTGCTTTCAGCCGACCCGGCCAAGCGCTTTGACGCGGCGCAGGCCGTATTCAAGTCGCGCGATGCCACCACGATCAAGGCGCTCGATGCCGCCATCGCCAAGGAATCCGATGCGCGGATCAAGCGCGCACTGACCGAAGCGCGTGCCGCCGTGGTGCTTTATTCCGACGACGCGGTCGTCCGCGAACGGCTCGATGCCATTGCCGTCATTCGCGATCGCGGCGACCAAGACGCGCGCGGCTTGCTGGCGGGCCTGCCGGCCGGCGCCGCAGGGGACGTGCGTGCCGCCGCGGCGGCGGCCATCGCCGCCATCGACCGCCACCTCGAAATGTGGAGCTCGGTACAAAACGCCTGGTACGGGCTGTCGCTCGGCTCGGTCCTGCTGCTCGCCGCCATCGGCCTGGCGATCACCTTCGGCGTTATGGGCGTCATCAACATGGCGCATGGGGAAATGGTAATGATCGGGGCCTACACGACCTTTGTCGTGCAGGAAATCATCCGGACGACGAATCCTGCGCTGTTCGACATGTCGCTGGTGATCGCGGTGCCCCTGGCGTTTCTGGTCGCCGGATTCTTCGGCGTGCTAATCGAGCGTTGCATTATCCGGTTCCTCTATGGCCGGCCACTTGAAACGCTGCTCGCGACCTGGGGATTGTCGTTGATCCTGCAGCAGGCGGTGCGCACGACGTTCGGGTCAAGCAATCGCGAGGTCGGCGCGCCATCGTGGATGAGCGGGGCGTTCGAGGCGGGCGGCATCACCATCACTTACAACCGGCTTTGGATAATCTGCTTTACGCTTGCGGTGTTTGTGGCGTTGCTGGCGCTCCTACGCCTGACGCGGCTCGGGTTGGAAATGCGCGCCGTCACCCAGAACCGCGAGATGGCGGCCGCGATGGGCATCCGCACGGCGCGCATCGACGCACTGACATTCGGGCTCGGTTCCGGCATCGCTGGAATCGCCGGCGTCGCGCTGTCTCAGATCGACAATGTCAGCCCCAACCTCGGGCAGGGCTACATCATCGACAGCTTCATGGTCGTCGTGTTCGGAGGGGTGGGAAACCTTTGGGGTACGCTGGTCGGTGCCTTCACGCTCGGCATCGCCAACAAGTTCCTCGAGCCCTACGCCGGCGCCGTGCTCGGCAAGATCGCGATCCTCGTCTTGATCATACTGTTCATCCAGAAGCGACCGCGCGGGCTGTTCGCGCTGCGGGGCAGGGCGGTGGAGGCATGAGTGCGCCGCTGACACGTGCACTCGACCGCGGCTCCTCCGCATTTCTCATCGTCATTGTCGCGGCGGCGATCGCAGTTCCGGTTCTTCATCTCATGGTGCCGGCATCCTCGCCCTGGCACGTGCCGCTCTATCTCGTGGCACTGTGGGGCAAATACGTGTGTTACGCGCTATTGGCGCTGTCGATCGATCTGATTTGGGGGTATTGCGGCATCCTTTCACTTGGGCACGGCGCGTTCTTCGCGCTCGGCGGCTATGCCATGGGCATGTACCTGATGCGCCAGATCGGAACGCGCGGCGTTTATGCCAATCCGATCCTGCCGGATTTCATGGTGTTTCTGAATTGGAAGGAACTGCCGGTCTATTGGTACTTTTTCGACCAATTCTGGTACGCGGCCATCATGACGATGCTGGTGCCCGGGCTGCTGGCGCTAGTATTCGGATGGTTCGCATTCCGCAGCCGCGTCACCGGCGTCTATCTATCCATCATCACGCAGGCGATGACATTTGCGCTCATGCTGGGATTTTTTCGCAACAATTTCGGATTCGGCGGCAACAATGGGCTGACGGACTTCAAGGATGTGCTGGGATTCAACGTGCAGGGTTCGGGAACGCGCGTAGCTTTGTTTTCGATCTCCTGCATCGCGCTCGGTATCGGCTTCCTGATCTGCCGCGCCATCATTTCCTCGAAGCTCGGCAAAGTCCTGGTCGCCATCCGCGACGCCGAGGCGCGCACAAGGTTCCTTGGCTACCGCGTCGAATCTTACAAGCTGTTCGTGTTCGTGCTCTCCGCCTGCATGGCGGGGGCCGCCGGCGCGCTTTATGTGCCGCAAGTCGGTATCATCAATCCGAGCGAGTTCGCGCCGGGCAATTCGATTGAGGCGGTCATCTGGGTCGCGGTCGGCGGGCGCGGCACACTGACCGGCGCCGTCATCGGAGCGCTTGTCGTCAACTACGCCAAGACGTACTTCACCAGCGGCTGGCTCGCCCCCTACTGGTTGTTCTTGCTGGGCGCGTTGTTCATTGCCGTCACGCTGCTATTGCCGCGCGGCATCATCGGCACGCTTCGCCATTGGCTCGCGGTGCGGCGCGACCGGGTTTCGGCGGCAAGTCGCGCGGAAATCGCGCCGACGCCGGCGGAATAGCGAGCCACGATGGCCGAGCAACGCACAACATCCGCGCTCCTCTATCTGGATGCGGTGACCGTTTCCTTCGACGGCTTCAAAGCCCTCAACAATCTTTCCTTCGCCATTGAGCCGGGTGAGATGCGCGCCATCATCGGCCCCAACGGCGCCGGCAAGACCACCATGATGGACGTTGTCACCGGCAGGACGCGGCCGGACAACGGCGACGTCATATTCGATGGCGGCACCTACGACCTCACGCGCCTCGATGAGTCCGAGATCGCCGAACTTGGGATCGGACGCAAATTCCAGAAGCCGACGGTGTTCGACATGCATTCGGTTGAGGACAACCTGCGGCTCGCGCTCAAAGCCGACCGTCGCGCGCGAACGACGCTATTCTGGCGCGACAGCGGCGAGGAGCGAGACCGGCTCGAAAATCTCCTGCATACGATCCGCTTGTCGCCGCTGCGCACGGTCGCTGCGGAGCGGCTTTCCCACGGCCAAAAACAGTGGCTGGAAATCGGCATGCTGCTGGCGCAGGATCCGAAATTGATGCTGGTCGACGAGCCGGTCGCGGGCATGACCGACGCCGAAACGCGCCAGACCGCGGAGTTGTTGCAGGAGATCAATCGCGAGCGCACCGTCGTGGTGGTTGAGCACGACATGACCTTCGTGCGCGACCTCGGCGTCAAGGTCACCGTGCTGCACGAGGGCTCGGTGTTGGCGGAAGGTTCGATCGATCAGGTGTCGTCGAACGAGCGCGTCATTGAAGTTTATCTGGGGCGCTGACGATGCTTGAGGTCAATGCCATAAATCTGCAATACGGGGCCGCGCTGGCGCTGCGCTCGGTTACCCTCAAGGCTGAATCCGGCAAAGTCACTTGCGTTCTTGGCCGCAACGGGGTTGGCAAAACGAGCTTGCTGCGCGCCCTGGTCGGGCAGCACCCCATCAGTGCCGGCACCATCTCCTGGGAAGGCAACGATATTACCACGCTAAAGCCGGCAGATCGCGCGCGGCGTGGCATCGCCTATGTACCGCAAGGGCGCGAGATCTTTCCGTTGCTGACGGTCGAGGAAAACCTCGAAACCGGTTTTGCGCCGCTGCCGCGCGCCGAGCGCAGCATTCCGGACGATGTCTTTTCGCTGTTCCCCGTGCTGGGCGAAATGCTACGCCGGCGCGGCGGTGACCTCTCCGGAGGCCAGCAACAGCAGCTCGCGATCGGCCGCGCGCTGGTGATGCGGCCGCGGCTGCTGCTGCTTGACGAGCCGACCGAGGGCATCCAGCCGTCAATCATCAAGGATATCGGGCGGGCGATCGCCTATCTGCGGGGCTTAGGCAAAATGGCGATCGTGCTGGTTGAACAGTATCTCGACTTTGCCCAGGATCTCGGCGACCATTTTGTCGTTATGGACCGCGGCGCGGTTGTCTACGCCGCCAGCCGCGCCGAACTCGACGAAGGTGCGCTCAAGCAGGCAATGTCGATCTAGCTCAAGTTGTCATGCCCGCGCTTGTCGCGGGCATCCACGTCTTGCTTCGAGCGCGGAAAAAAGGCGTGGATTGCGGGGTATAGGCGCGCGAAGCGACGCCGTCTTTCGATGGCTATGCCCGGCCATGACGGGTGGAGAACGGACGGGTGACAATGTCGGCGATTTTAGCAGCTTCATCGTCTCGTGCGCTCCTCGCCAATCGTGTCCACAGCCGGATCGCGATGACCGTGGCGGCCGCACACGGGCGCAGCCGGCGTAAGCATGTCTACGAGGACGGGGCGCTGCGCGTCCGCTTTCCCCATGCCGATGACCTGGAGGCGGTGATCCTGAATACGGCCGGCGGCGTGGCGGGGGGCGACATTCTCGCGTTGGATATCGCCGTCGGCGAGGGCGCGGAACTCACAGTGACAACCGCGGCAGCCGAAAAAGTTTACCGATCGCTGGGCGAGGCGGCGACGATTGATGTGGCGTTGAAAATTGCGCCGGGCGCCGTGCTGAACTGGCTGCCGCAGGAGGTGATCCTGTTCGACGGCTCGCGGCTTTCGCGCCGCATCGACGTCGACATGGCGGACGATGCGCGGCTCGTGATCGCGGAAGCGGTGGTTTTCGGGCGCACCGCCATGGGTGAAGCGGTCATTAACGGCCAGCTGCTCGACCGCTGGCGCATCCGTCGCGTGGGAAAGCTGATGTTGGCCGATACTATCCGGCTCGACGGCGCCATCGCCCGGCACCTCGATCAGCGCGCGACCGCGGCGGGCTGTTGCGCCATCGCGACGATTTTGATCGCGCCATGCAGCGACGAGCAGGTCGCGAACGTGCGCGCAGAAAAATTTTCCGGAGAGGTCGGCATTTCGGCGTGGAACGGCTTTGCGCTGGCGCGGCTGTTGGCGCCGGATGGCGAGGAGCTGCGCGGCGATCTCAAATTGGTGCTGGGCGCGCTCGGCGCACCGCTGCCCCGCATCTGGCTGAACTGAGGACTGATATGAATTTGACCCCGCGCGAGAAGGATAAATTGCTGATTGCAATGGCCGCGATGGTCGCACGCCGCAGGCTCGAGCGCGGCGTCAAGCTCAACCATCCGGAGGCGGTGGCGCTGATTACCGATTTCATTCTGGAAGGTGCGCGCGACGGCCGCACGGTCGCGGAATTGATGCAGGCCGGCGCGCATGTCCTGACCCGCGCCCAGGTGATGGATGGCATTTCCGAGATGATTCACGATATCCAGGTCGAGGCGACGTTTCCGGACGGCACGAAACTCGTCACCGTGCACGAGCCGATACGATGATGATGCGGATTGTGGCCTCATGCTTCGAGACGCGGTGCTGCGGACCGCTCCTCAGGTTGAGGATTGTGTGCAGCATTGATCCTCATGGTGAGGAGCGGGGCGAAGCCCTGCGTCTCGAACTATGAGGCCCGAAAAGGAGCAGCCATGATCCCCGGCGAAGTTTTCACCAAGAGCGGCACGATCGAGCTGAACAAGGGCCGCAAGACGGTGACGCTGACCGTCGCCAATAGCGGCGACCGGCCGATCCAGGTCGGCTCGCACTATCATTTTTTCGAGACCAATCCGGCGCTGAAGTTCGACCGCAAGAAATCGCGCGGTATGCGGCTCAACATCGCCGCCGGCACGGCGGTGCGGTTCGAGCCGGGACAGACGCGTGAAGTGACGCTGGTCGCGTTCGCCGGCAAGCGCGCGGTCTACGGCTTCCGCAAGGACGTTATGGGAAAGCTCTGAGGTTCATCATGCCGGCCACGATCAAGCGCTCCGTCTATGCCGACATGTTCGGCCCCACCACCGGCGACCGCGTGCGGCTCGCCGACACCGACATCATCATCGAGGTCGAAAAGGATTTCACCATCTATGGCGAGGAGGTGAAGTTCGGCGGCGGCAAGGTGATCCGCGACGGCATGGGGCAGAGCCAGGTCACCAACAGGCAGGGCGCGGTCGACACCGTCATCACCAACGCGCTCATTCTCGACCACTGGGGCATCGTGAAGGCCGATGTCGGGCTCAAGAACGGCACGATCCACGCCATCGGCAAGGCCGGCAACCCTGATGTGCAGCCAGGCGTGACGATCATCATCGGTCCCGGCACCGAAGTGATCGCGGGCGAGGGCAAGATTCTCACCGCCGGCGGCTTCGACACCCACATTCACTTCATCTGCCCGCAGCAGGTCGATGACGCGCTGATGTCGGGCGTAACCTCGATGCTCGGCGGCGGCACTGGCCCCGCCCACGGCACCTTCGCCACCACCTGCACACCCGGGCCTTGGCACATCGCACGCATGATCCAGGCGGCGGACGCATTTCCGGTCAATCTCGGCTTCGCGGGCAAGGGCAATGCCTCGCGTCCGGCGGCGCTGGAGGAAATGGTCGAGGGCGGCGCCTGCGCGCTCAAGCTGCACGAAGACTGGGGCACGACGCCGGCGGCGATCGACTGCTGCCTGTCGGTCGCCGATGACTACGACGTCCAGGTCATGATCCACAGCGACACGCTCAATGAATCCGGCTTCGTGGAGGACACGATTGCCGCGTTCAAGGGCCGCACCATCCATGCGTTCCACACCGAAGGCGCCGGCGGCGGGCACGCGCCCGACATCATCAAGATCGCGGGCCTGAAGAACGTGCTGCCGTCCTCGACCAATCCGACGCGGCCGTTCACCCGCAACACCATCGACGAGCATCTGGACATGCTGATGGTGTGCCACCATCTCGATCCCTCGATCGCGGAGGATCTCGCCTTTGCCGAAAGCCGCATCCGCAAGGAGACCATTGCGGCGGAGGATATCTTGCATGATCTCGGTGCGCTCTCGATGATGTCGTCA
>JBGPOB010000058.1:0-14657 GCA_041487815.1 Xanthobacteraceae bacterium
CGCTGGACGAACAGCGCATTCATACCCATCTAAGGCGCCGAATATCCAACAAAAGGCGTGAGCCGTCATGTCGATCCGTCCGATCAAGCGCATCGTGCAGTCCAAACCCACCCTGGAAGGCGCCGGCGTCAAGCTGCACCGCGCCTTCGGCTTCGGCGAAACCTCCGAATTCGACCCGTTCCTGCTGCTAGACGATTTCCGCAACGACCGGCCGGACGATTATCTCGCCGGATTTCCGTGGCATCCCCACCGCGGCATCGAAACGATTACCTATGTCCTGGCCGGTACCGTCGACCACGGCGACAGCCTCGGCAACAAGGGCGCGCTCGGCGCCGGTGACGTGCAATGGATGACCGCCGGCAGCGGCATCATGCACCAGGAAATGCCGAAGGGCGACGCGCAGGGCCGCATGCACGGCTTCCAGCTCTGGGCCAACCTGCCGTCGGCGCTGAAAATGACGGCGCCGCGCTACCAGGACATCCCGGCGGCGGCGATCCCCGACGTCACCGATGACGACGGCACCCGCGCGCGCATCATCTGCGGCGAGTTCTGGGGCAAGCGCGGCCCGGTCGAAGGCGTTGCGGCGGAGCCGCGCTATCTCGACATTTCGGTGCCGCCCGGCAAGCGCAAGAGCTTCAAGGTCGAGACCTCACGGCATGCCTTTGCCTATGTGTTCGCGGGCTCGGGCACGTTTTCCGGGGCGTCGGCGCCGATGGGCGTGCTGACCGAGAAGGCCACCGCCAACGGCGGCGCGTTTACGCGCGAGCGCACCGGTAACCGCTCGCTGGTTCTCTTCGACGCCGGCGACGAAGTCACGGTGCAGGCCGGCGAGGAGGGCATAAGGTTTCTCTTGGTGTCCGGCCAGCCGATCGAGGAGCCGGTGGCGTGGTACGGGCCGATCGTGATGAACACCAATGCGGAATTGCAGCAGGCGGTGGCGGAGCTGCGCGACGGCACGTTCATCAAGTAGCGGTAGAGCGCCATTGCCGCCGTTGCGAAGCGCGCGGCGCGCGCCGACTTGTCCGCCGAAGCCTTAGCGTAGGCGGAAGCAATCTCTCTTGAATGCGCCATTCCGATGGATGTTGTTTCGTCGGCCCCCTCGCAATGACACTATTATTGTTGCCCCCTTACCCCATCATCCTGACCAGCACCAGCGACAGCGAGGGGAACGCCACCAGGAGCGCGAGCCAGAACAGGTCCGCGATCACGAACGGCATCGCGCCCTTGTAGATGTTCACCAGCCCGATGTCGGGAACCATGTTGTTCATGATGAAGCAGATGATGCCGACCGGCGGCGCGATCAGGCCGATCTCGACGGTGACGACGACCAGCACGCCGAACCAGATCGGATCGAAGCCCAAGCCGACGACGATCGGGAAAAAAATCGGGATCGTCAGCAGCACCATCGCGATTTCGTCCACGACCATTCCGGCGATGATGTAGAAGGCCAGAATCACGATCACGACGCCGAGCGGGCCGACCGGCAGGCCCAACAGCACGTCACCCAGAAGCTGCGACGTATTCGTCACCGCCAAAAAGTACTGAAACAGGAATGCGGCGATCAGGATGAAAAAAATCGCCGCCGAGGTCCGCAGCGCCTCGACGAGGCTGTCGACAATCTGCGACCAATTGAGACGCCCGCGAGCAACCCCGATCACAAGCGCGCCGGCGACGCCGAGCCCGGCGGCCTCGGTGATGGTGACGAACCCGCCGTAGATCCCGCCCATCACCAGCACGAACAGCGCGAGCGTCGCCCAGACGTCGCGCAAGCTCTCGAGGCGTTCGCGCGTGTCGGCGCGCGCGGCGGGCGGCATCCATTCCTTCTTGATCTGGTGCAGGATCAAGATGGTGACGGAATAGAGCCCGATCGCGATGATTCCGGGAAGTATGCCGGCGACGAACAGCGCCGCCACGTCGGTATCGGTGAGGATGGCGTAGAGGATGAACATCACCGAGGGTGGGATCATGATTCCAAGCGTGCCGCCGGCGGCTACGACGCCCGCCGACAGGCCGGCGTCGTAGCCGATGCGCCGCATTTCCGGGAGCGCCACCTGGGTCATGGTCGCGGCCGATGCAATGGACGAGCCGTTGATCGCGGCAAACCCGCCGCACGCGAACACGGTCGCGATCGCCATGCCGCCCGGCAGATGCCCGACCCAGGCGTTGGCGGCGCGGAATAATTCGCGGCTCATGCCGGACGTGCTCACCAGCGCGCCCATCAGGATGAACATCGGAACGACGCTGAAACTGAAATTGGTCACCGTGCGGATCGGCGAATCGATCATGATGCCGAGCGCCGCCTCGGGCCCGACAAGATAGGCGAAACCGGCGACCGCCACCGAGCCGAGACAAACCGCGATCGGCACCCGGATCAGCATCAGCACCAGCACGGCAACGCAGCCGACGATGGCGACCAGCGTCTGGTCGGACATTTGCGATGCTCCTAGCGGTGCTGGAAGACGATCTGATACCAGCGGATGCCGGCGGTGCCAACGGCCGCCAGAATGCCGATCGACGCCAGCGTGTAGCCGGTCCAGACCGGGATGCGCAGTTCGTTGGAAATCTCGCCGGCCTTGAGAATGTCGAAAGCCTTGAACGTCATGGCGTAGCCGAACAGCGTCATGTAGAGAAAGCTGATGGTATAGGCGGTCAACTCAAACGCCCGCAGGATGCGCCGCCCGACCAGTCCGGTCAGCACATCGACCGTAATGTGCCGGTCGGCGTAGGCGGCCGTCGCAATTCCCCAGCAGATCGCAATGCCCTGCATGGTCTGGCCGATCACGAAACCATCGGGAATGTGCTTGCCGAAAACATAGCGGAGGATGGCTTCCGCGACGGTGATGAGCGCCAAGATGCCCACGAGATATCCCGCCGTCTTCTCGACGACGACGACGAACTGGTTCATGGGGTGCGACCTCGAGGAAGGAAGCGGCGTCCGCCCGCGGCGATGCCGGGGCGAACGCCGTCAAATCGCATGGGAGGCTAAAACAACGCGTCCGCGTTCTTAAGCTCGGTCTTAAGCTCGTTCAGCACCGTGTCGGCGTTGTAGCCGGCCTTGGTGACCGTTTCCTTCCAGGTGGCGTAGACCGGCTCCGCGGCCTTCTTCCACTGTGCGAGCTCGTCGGGCGTGACCTTTGTAATCTTGCGATCCGACTGGCGAACTTCCTTCTCGCGCCTGTTGTCGTCCTCGTACCAGAATCGGTAGGTCTTGGCCGCCCATTCCGGCGTGCAGACCGAATCGATGGCCTTTTTCTGGGACTCGGACATGCTGTTGTAGGTGGTGCGGCTGATGCCGTGCGTGAAGTTCGACACATAGAGCGGAACATCCAGCGTGTATTCCGTCACCGCTGCGAACTTGAAGGCCGGATGCGTCAAGCCGCCCCACGGTACGGTGATGGCGTCGGTGATGCCGCGCTTGAGCGTCTCGGCGGCTTCCATGATCGGCACCTGCACGGAATTGCCGCCGATCGAAGTGACGAACTCCGCGATGGTCTGGTTGGCGGTGCGCACGTTCAGGCCCTTCACGTCGCCGGGAACGCGGATGAGCTTCTTGGAGTGAAACGTCCCCGGCTCATGCGAGTAGACGTGGCACACAACGTGCTCGGGCATTTCCTTTTCCGCATACTTCTTGTACCAGCGGGAAATCGCCGGCGCGGCCTTGAGGCTGTCGGTGACCATGAACGGCAGATCCGCGGCGGCTATGACCGGGAAGCGGCCCGGCGTATAGCCGGGGTTGATCAGGCCGAAGTCGGCGACGCCGCGCTTGACCATGTCGTAATGATCGGGGCCCGAGCCGAGCATGCTGGAGGCATAGAGCGTGACGGTGACGGAGCCGTTGGTCAGTCTCTTGACCTCTTCGCCCCATTCCTTGTAGCCGGGCGTCAAGAGGTGCGACGGCGGCACCCAATAGCTCAGCTTGAGGTTGATCGGCTTGTCCTGGGCCTGCACAAAACTCGCGCCAGTGACCGCCGCCAGCAGGGTTGCCCCGAAAATCGATAGGTATTTCATTGCGCTTGTCTCCCTTGTGGAAGGATGCCATGGCACGAAGGTGCACGGACACCTGCAATGACACCGGTGGCGTTTTTTTATCGTTGCGCCAGCTAATCGCGCGGCAGATTTAGTGTCAACCGTGCCAATGCCTATTAAACACGCGGCGACCGCATTGCGGTGCAACCGCGCCGGCTTCGGTCGTGGCCGACCGGCAGGACGCAGCGCGCTTTCGAGCCACCCGGCCAATGAAAATGCGGCGGTTCGGACGGCGCCGGACGCATGGTCGCGCCGTTGCCGCAACCGCGGGTCCCGGACTATCATGCGATGCGGCTTTCGTTCCCCCTTCATCGCGCGCACGAGAAACCCGCCATGGCCGAAATCGTCTTCGGGTTCGGAACCTCCCACGGTCCGCTTTTGGCGACGCCACCGCAGGAATGGGACCTGCGCGCCAACGTCGACCGCAGGAACAAGGAACTCGCCTACCGCGACGGCACTTTCGACTTCGAAAAGCTTTACGCGCTGCGCAAGGGCGACCACTTCGAGCAGCAGAACGCGATGGATGTGCGCGCCGAGCGCCACGCCCGCTGCCAGGCGCAGCTCGACGTGCTGGCCACGCGGCTTACCGAGATCAAGCCCGACGCGCTGGTCATCGTCGGCGACGACCACCACGAATGGTTCCTCGACGACATCCAGCCGGCGTTCTCGATCTTCCACGGCAAGGAAGTATTCAACCGCGCGCTGACCAAGGCCGAGGAGGACGACAAGATCGCCAACGGCAACGGCTACGCCATGAAAATCTATTACCCGCAGAAGGACGAGATCTATCCGTGCCCCGCGGGCCTAGCCGCCCACATGGTGCGCCACGCCGTGCAGGAAAATTTCGACGTTACCGCGCTTGGCGCGCAGCCCCATGACGCCGGCGCCAAGCGCCAGCTCGGACATTCCTACGGCTTCATCTACCGCCGCGTGTTGGCGTCGAAGCCGGTGCCGCTGATCCCGATCCTGGTCAACACCTATTATCCGCCGAACCAGCCGACGCCGAAGCGCTGCCTCGACTTCGGCCGCGCGCTCGGCCGCGCGATTCATGCCTGGCCGGGCCGGGAGCGCGTCGCGGTCGTCGCCTCCGGCGGGGTCAGCCATTTCGTGGTCGACGAGGATTTCGACCACCGCCTGCTCAATGCGATGCAAAAGCGCGATTACGCCACGCTCGCGCGCGAGCCCGACATTCATTTCCGCTCCGGCACCTCGGAGTGCAAGAACTGGCTCGTCGTCGCCGGCATGCTGGCGGAGACCAAGCTCGACATGGCGTTGCTTGACTACGTGCCGTGCTACCGCTCCGAAGCCGGCACCGGCTCGGGCATGGCGTTCGCGACGTGGGGGTGATCTGGGGTTGAATTGGGGCTGACGCGGGGGTAGCGGGCGCGTTGATCCACGCACGTGCGCATGCGAAAGTTGTCGGATAGTTCCGTCATCGCTTCCGAGGGCCTTGCCACATGCGCACATTGCCGGCGCTGACGATGCGGGTTCTTGTCGCCGTCGGCGCGGCGATAGCGGGTGTTGTCGCCATGCCGAACGCGGCGCGCGCGGAAGACCCAATGTGCAGCGCCCGTTACACGGGCCGCGCCAACCAGATCGTGACCGGCCACGTGTCGACGCGGGTTGGCAGGGCGTGCCGTCTTGTGTTCATGGCGCACTACCACACGCGCATGGCCGGCGCGCAGGTTCTGAGCCGGCCCAAGCACGGCGCGGCGATACCATTGGATCATTCAAGCGTGCGCTACGTGCCCAAGCCCGGTTTCAGCGGGCAGGACACGATGTCGCTGCGCGTGTTCATGACAAGCCAGCGGGGCCGCTTAGGTTCCGGCATATTGAACCTGCAAATCTTGGTGTACTGAGCGCGCACCCTGCTACGCTTGGCTGCCAACGCTAGGAGGATGCCGATGGTCACGTCGCAAGCCGTCACGTCGCGAGCCCGGCAGACCGTCGCGTTGCAGGCCAGGCCCGAGGCGCTCTCGATCGATCTTGCGTGCAGCGCGCTTCTCGTCGTCGACATGCAGAACGCCTTCGCCACCAAGGGCGGCATGTTCGACCTCGCCGGCTACGATATTTCCGGCGCCGCGGGCGCGATCGAGACCAACCGGGCGCTGCTCGCCGCCGCGCGCAAGGCCGGCGTGCGCGTGGTCTATCTGCAGATGACCTATCGGCCGGACCTCGCCGACGGCGGCGATGCGTCCTCGCCCAATTATCACAAGGAACTCGGGCTGCGCATGATGCGCGCGCGCCCGGAGCTTAAGGGAAAGCTCCTGGTCGAGAACACCTGGGACTGGCAGGTGGTCGATGCGCTCAGGCCTGAGCCCGGCGACCGCGTGGTGAAGAAGACGCGCTACTCCGGCTTCACGCGCACGAGCCTCGCCGCCGATCTGCGCGCAGAGAATATCCGCACGCTCCTTTTCACCGGCATCGCCACCAACGTCTGCGTCGAATCGACCGCGCGCGCCGCCTTCTTGGAGGAATTCTGGCCGGTGCTGATCGAGGACGCCATGAACCACTCCGGCCCCGCCTTCAACCGCGAGGCGACGCTGTGGAATTTCGAGCACGTGTTCGGCTGGGTCACGGACACGCGCGCGGTAATCGAGGCCCTGCGCGTCGGCGCGCTACTGGAGGCGTGAGGCCCTGACGGCGGGTTGGGCGCAGCGCGCCCCGAAACAGTCTTCTTGAGGGTGATTTCTCTTCGACCCGATTCACATTTTCGTCATGGCCGGGCACTCGGGTCCCGCCTCCGACGGGCCCAAGTGTGAACTTGTCCCGGCCATCCCGATGAACGCGGCACAGCGTTGCCCTCCCAAGCGGGATGCGCGGGACAAGCCCGGCCATGACGAACGAAGGGTAACGCAATGCGAACGAGACGCACTGCAGTTTCGTACTTGCGAATCGAGCACGCGTAGCCCGGATGGAGCGTCTTGTCCGCTATAGCCAGAAGGGCGAAGGCGGAAGCGCAATCCGGGATCGAAGACCGAGGCTCGGACCCCGCATTTCGCTTCCGCCTTCGCTGACGCTACGGCGGACAAGACGCTTCATGCGGGCTACGCGCCGCGGGCGCGGCTACTTGATCAGTTCCCAGAAGATCCCGGCAATTGCCACGAAGCCAAGCGTGAAGATCACCGTGCGTATGTAGGGCCAGCCGATAAGGTAGACGATGGCGTGCGCGACGCGCAGCCAGAAAAAGCTCGCCGCCCAGAACGCCGTCATGGCGTTGGCCTTGCCGGTCAGATGCACCAAGATCACCAGTGCCGCGAACGGTGCGAACACCTCCACCGCGTTGAGATAGGTGCGGTCCGCGCGTTTGCCCCACAGCGGCAGTGGCCTTGGCGTCGGATCGACATAGTTGGGAGGCGTCAGAAATCCGTTGGTCATCACCTGGCAGACAACGTAGGGAATCCACAGCGAGGCCGTGAGCATGGCCGTCCATGCCAGGTACTGGAGGTCGGTCGACATTGAATTTTCCTTTGCAAGCGCGCGCTGGTCCTTACGCGCGATGGGAGCATTGTATGCCGCAATGACGCAGCACGGCTAGCCGGAAGCGCAGGGCAATGCGCTCGATCCCATCCTATGCGCTGCACCGGCGTCGCGCTGGCGATGAAGGTGCATGACCTGCCGGCGGTGAAGGCGTAGGCTTGGCCGCTGTCGGCACGCGGCGCGGATGTCGCTTTGCGCTTGGCTCAGGCTATGGAGGACAGATCGCGACAGGGGTTGTGTTTGGGGAGGTGGATCATGCCGGACGAGCTTCGCTCCCGCATTGACGCGCTTTACACGGCCTACCGCACCGGCCGCTTCGATTTCGTGCTCAATTCTTTCCACGACGAAGCCGAATTCATCAGCTATGCGCCCACCGACGTGTTCCCCTACCTTGGGCGTCAGCACGGCAAGAAGGCCATCGCCGCGACGATGAAGAAGATCCACGACGCCTTTGAGACGCTGACGTATCACCCGGTCTTCATGGTTGTCGAAGGCAACGACGCCGGGGTCATCGTGATGGCGCGGCTGCGCCAGCGCGCAACCGACCGGATCATCCGACTCATGGTGGCGCATTTCATTCGCTTCCGCGACGGGCGCATCGTTGAAATGCGCGAGTTCATGGATTCGTTCGACGCGGTCCAGCAGGTGCTCGGGCACGAGATTGACCTGGCGAAGCCTTAGCCCGGTCGAGGTTGGCGAGCGCCGTGAAGTGCGGCGGCAGGCGCTTTCGCGCTTGCCGATGGTTGCAACAACGGTTGGCGCGCTTCGCGCATCCGGCGACTTGCGACGGACACGCGCCGGTCATCGTTGGCTCTGCTTACGCCTGGGCCGCCCGCCAGCCGCCCGGCGCATAGGCCTTGCGCACCACTTCCACGTACGGCACCGGGCTGACGGTAGCCCGCATCTGCGTCTGCATATGGCGCTCGACCGTCGGCTTCTTGGAGCCGCCATCTTGCTCGCCCCACACGAAGATGACTTCCGTCCCGGGCTCGGCATGATCCGCATCGAGCACAGCCAGTGTCAGCATCTTGCCCTCATTCGCGCTGTATCCGATCCACGTGGAGACGCCGGCCGTTTTCCCGTCCACGATCACGCGATCGAATGGATGCATCGTATAGACCGCCGATGGCCAGTCGATGAACTTCGCCCGATTGTGCTTCTGGAAGGTGCTGCCGATGACGCGCGTTACATCCTCGTCGTCCAGCGCCAGCGTGACCTTCTTGCGATGCCGGCCGTTCGCCATCTTCGCGAGCGCTTCGCGGCCGATGAAGTCATGATCGAATTTGACAAAGGCGCCGTAGCTCATGTCCCACGGCGTGAAATAATAGTCTTCGATATTCTCCGAATAGAAGCTGCCGCCGATCGAGGCCGCGGCTTCATAGCCCGTCGCCGGAAGCCATTCGCGATACGCCTGCATCGCCTTGCCGGTGTAGACGGCCGGAAGCGGCGAGGGAATCCAGCCCGATTCCAGGGCATTGGAGGAATAGGCGCGAGCGCCCACCAGGCGCAGACCGAATTCTTCGCCGGCCTTCACGATCGCCTCGCGCACGGCCTCGCCCTCGTCCCACGGACCGAACAGCTCCCAGCCCGGCTGGCCGGCCATGCCGTGACGCAGCGCGCGAACCGTCTTGCCCGCGATCGTCAGCGTCGTCATGTTGAAAAACTTGAGCTCGGGCGGCACCTTTCCGAGCACCTTCCCGATCACCTTCATGGCATTCGGGCCCTGAACCTGGAAACGGTAGGACTTCCGCCTTGCGTCCGCGCGCAAGGCCGACCGCTGGTCGAGCTCGACCTTGACGTCATGCTTTCCCGTCTGCGCGTGGTAGGTAACCCAGTTGAGAACGGGCGCGCGGCCGACAAGATTGAATTTGTTTTCGGCCAGATAGAATAAAATGACGTCCCCGATCACGTAACCGTCGGGACTGCACGGCACGAATTGCTTGGCCTTGTTGACCTCGAAATTCTTGAAGCTGTTGAAGGCAAGGCTGGACAGAAGCTTGAACGCATCCGGCCCCTCCACGGCGAGATCGGCCATGTGATAGGATTGATTGAACAAGACGCAGGTGTTCTGCCACGCCTGTTGTTCGTCCCGCCAGTTCGTGTACTCGGCCGGAACGCCGGGATAGACGTTCGGCCCGGTTTGCTGGTTGCGCAACAAATCGACCGGGCTCGTTACGGTTTGCAGCAATTCTTCCAAATTCTTGGCGGTCATCGATTTCTCTCCTGGACGCAAACGTTCGGATTTTGACTCAATCGGTCGCTTGGCGTGCCTGCCGGCGCCTGGCTGGGCTTATATCTCTTCGATCGCATCGATGACGCGATGGTACGTCGTCTCGTGTTGATTTTTCGGTTGCTCTTCGGCTTCGCGTTGATCCTGAAACGAACCGCGTCAGCGATCAAGCGCCTCGCCGCGATCCACGCGTGTTAGCCAGCCGGAGGCCTTGTGAGTGGGCCTTGCCCCACGCGCTTCCCACCGAGGCGTTCCGATCGGCAAGTTTTGAATTTCACAGGGCGGAGGGCGAATTGGCGAAGCAAGTGTAGCCCGGGTGGAGCGCAGCGAAACCCGGGAACGGAAGTGTCGCACGCCATGCTGATCCCGGATATCGCCAGCACTCATCCGGGCTACTTGCCGTCCTAGCGTGGTAAAAGCTTCTCGGGCGCGGACAGAAAATCGTTTACTACACGTACCTCGCCGATCCCACCCTTGCTGTATCGGACCGTTTTGCTCGTCATGGCCGGACTTGTTCCGGCCATCCACGTCTTGCTTCATCGATGTTAAGGCGTGGATGCCCGCTACAAGTGCGTAGGGTGAATTAGAAGAGCGTAATCCGCCACTCCTAGGCACCCAGTCGACGCGCGCAATTGGCGCAATACGCTTCGCTATTGAGCGTCACGCTCGCTAGTGAAACGGTGGATATTTCGCGGCCAGTGCGTCGATATCAGTCGGCCCTTCGCCTAATTGCTCGCAGAGCTGCTTTGGAACTACGACCTTAACTTCTGATTTCAGCTTGGACGCGGCGCTATTAAACGCATTCCAAAACCGCTTGTCGCAAGTTAGCAGCACATCTAGCTTCGAGTATTCCGCGGTCCAAAAACGAAACGCATCGTCCATGTGATGATCCTGGAGTAATCGACGCATCTCTAAAAAACGAGGGTCGCTGATAGACCTGAAGAATTCATTTTGCTCTGCGGCCGTCAGCCCATAACTCCGTCCAATACCCGAGAAAATGATCGTGCGGTCTACCGGTGGATCAACGTGCCCTAGCTTAACATTATGAAAAAGACTAAAACCTGCCCAACCGTCTTGCTCTCCGCGCTGGCGCAACCGTTCCATGTTGAGTTCGAATGACGTAAATAGTGCTAGAGAACCTCGACGCGCCAAATTGCCGATGGTTGCGAGATAAGGAAGTTGCTCGTTACGGAATTGTTCGTCGGCGCGCGGCTTGAACCGCTCGCGATCCATGACGTGTCTTGTTACTTCTTTTGGCCCCCATCTGAGAACCTTTTCACGCATCACGGTCCGATGTGTGATCGCTTCGCGCTCAATATTGCGGTCAACTAAAATTTGAAGCATTGCTCTGCCGAGGCGTAGATGAGCGCACCCTATGCTCGCTAAGGGTTTCGATAGAGCGCGACCGTTAGTTGGAACGAAGCGGCCCGTCACCAATAACCGCAGCAATTCTTACTTTCAATTTTTCATATAGTTCATTTGGGGTTGTCCATACGATGTGATTGTATTGACGCGTATCAAAGTGCAAATCATCGATTGAAGTATCCTTGCATGTCCAAATTACTGGTATGGGAAGTGCCATGGCGAAGCCGGCTTCGAAATACACACCACCGCGTACATCCTTTGGCTCGCAAGTAAAATCCGCGACAAGAAAGCGGGAGCGTCTGATTTCAGCTATGATTTCGTCGTCAATTTTGTTGATGTGATCCTTTTGATCAATGCGAATTGGCCTGTAACCGACGCTGCTGATCGCGGGTGCAAGTCCGATGTCATATGCCTCTGCGGTACTGGGATGAAACCACATGGCCACGAACGCCTGCGACGAATCAGAACGTCTCAAAGCTAAATTTTCAAGTCGTTGCCAGCCAGTAGTAGTCAGTGTGTACGCGCCGCTGCCGCCCATATTCTGGTTACCTTCGATATATTCCGTGTCGATAAGGAGATTGAGGAGATTGAATCGTTCGTCATCGCTCCTGCATTCCGTTTCTGCTAGGAAGCGCAGGTTAAGATCGGTACCGCCGTTAAATTCGACGCGATCGCCTATGAATTTGATGTTCTTTTCCAGGAACTGTAGAGCGGCGTCGAATCTTGCGGTGAAGGGCATCGGGCGGCGCGCTTTGACAATCTTAAGGACGTCTGAATTAATCTGGGGTATATTTATTCCTGCTTTTCGTTGCTCGCAGAGCCAGCTCGTAAGAAGAAGTTTCGCAAGCTCGTTGAGCGTATTCGCCTGCCCGGCGTCAGTCCCGGATATCCAGTATTTCCCGCCTGCTCTGGGAGAATCGAACACCTCGAAATCACCAAGTTTCGCTTCAACTCTTTGAGCTGGCGTGCCCCAAATTGCGCATTTGACTAATTGACTCATTGTCCCACTCCCAAAAACCCCACCAGCGCCTTCCCCGTTCCCTCCGGCGCTTCCTCGGCCAGAAAATGCCCCGACTCGATCGCGTACCCGCGCGCGTCTGACATCATCGCGTTACCCGCTATCTCGCCTTCCCACTCTCCTGCCTCTCCGCATACGTGTCCACCAGCGAGCGGATCATGCGTTGATAAGGCACGCGACGCTGCTTTGCCGCGCGCTTGAAGAAATCGACGCTGCGGCGCGACAGCGAGAGCGTGACCTTCACGCTGTCCTCGCGCGGCACAAGCTGATCCGGCGACGGAAGGAAATCCTTCACCACGCGCACCTTGCCGATCTCGCCCTTGCTGTATCTAACCGTTTTGCTCGTCATAGATTTTCTTTCCTTTCCGCCAATAGCCGGCGCCGAAGATGCGAATGCGACCTTCGCGCCACGTAAATCGCACCGTCATCACGCCGCCACCGACCGCGCCAAAACAGAAGTAGCGCTGTTCCGTTCCGCCGTGATCCAGGTCTTCCGCGATCACGCGGCGCGGATCGAAGAATGCCTGCTGCGCCACTGCAAACGAGATGCCGTGCTTTGCCCGGTTGATGCGATCCTTGGCGCTGTCCCATTCAAAGCTGGGTACACGTTCAACCATATGGGTATTATACCATATAAAAGTATGGGATAATAGCTGGAAATTTTAGCGCGTCATGGCCGGGCACTCGGGTCCCGCCTCCGGCGGGCCCAAGTGTGAACTTGTCCCGGCCATCCCGATCAGTGTGGCAAGGCGCTGGCTACCTAAGCGAGATGCCCGCGACAAGCGCGGGCATGACGCCGAAAGTGTGGCCCGCTTCGCTGAGATTGCTTCGTCGCCGTCCCGGCTCCTCGCAATGACAGGGCCTGAGGTCTCTGGCCCTAAGCCCCTAGAAAAAACCCCACCAGCGCCTTCGCTGTCTCCTCCGGCGCTTCCTCGGCGAGAAAATGTCCTGAATCGATTGAATGCCCGCGCACGTCCGACGCCCACGTCTTCCAGGTCTCGAGCGGGGACAGCATCTGCGCAAAGCCGCCGCGCGCGCCCCACAGCGCCAGTATCGGGCAGGCGATCTTGTTGCCCGCCGCGCGATCGGCCTCGTCGTGCTTGACGACCGTGGTGGCGCCGGCGCGATAGTCCTCGCAGCTCGCGTGAATGCGCCGGAGCGCGGTCAGCAAAAGTGGTCCCCGGTTTTGCGTCCGGCCGCGCGCCAATAGAAGCGCGGCCAGCAAAAGTGGTCCCCGGTTTTGCGTCCGGGCGCGCGCCAATAGATAAATTCAAATTCGTTCGCACGAAAATTTTCCCCGCGACGTATCGATCCAATGCGAGGAAAAGCCGGGAAACAGATCGGCGAGATCGGAATTTTTTTGGCCGCGATCGTTGTCGTTGTCGCTGTCGTGATCGCCGCTGGTGTTGTCGTTGTCGTTAGCGCCGGGCATAGGATGCGGGTCCGTTGTGGCTGCGTTCATCGCTGATGGCGGCGTCGCATGCTTCGCGTGCGCATGCTTCATGTGGTTTTCAATATCCACCCTATCGCCGTCACCCTGCGGTGCGAGCCAACGGGTCCGCGCCAGGCGCGGCCCGATGACAGGCTCCGCGAGCCTCGAAGGGCGACGGCCCCAACGCTGCGTCCCCGCGGCCGTCATCCTTGGAGGGCGCTTCGCGCCGCCTCAGGATGACAGCGCGCCGTCGATGAACCGTCGCGAGACTCGAAACCGTCGCGAGACTCGCGCGCGGCCGGCGCGAGTGCGCGCTCCGCCGGCGAGGGTGCGCGGAGCCTGGCGCGCCGGCGCGAAATCCAGGCGGACTCGGCGCGGAACGGCGCCGGAGCGCGCGGAGGACGGCGCGAGCCGCGCCGGACTCAGCGGCTCCGCTCGCGCTCCACGGCGCGCCAGCCGATGTCGCGGCGGCAAAAACCGCCCGGCCAGCGGATGCGGTCGACGGCCTGGTAGGCGCGCGCCTGCGCCTCGGCCACCGTGCGGCCGGTCGCCGACACGTCGAGCACCCGCCCGCCGTCGGCTAACACCTTGCCGTCGCTCGCCTTTTTCGTGCCGGCGTGAAACACCGTGACGCCCTCGACCGCCGCCGCCTCGGCAAGTCCCTGGATTTCCGAGCCTTTTTCATAGGCGCCGGGATAGCCCCTGGCCGCCATCACCACCGTCAGCGCGGCCGCGGAAGACCAGCGAAGATCGAACGATTTCAACTGGTTATTGCACGCGGCGAGCAGCGCCGGGACGAGGTCGGAGGAAAGCCGCAGCATCAGCACCTGGCATTCGGGATCGCCGAAACGGGCGTTGTATTCAATGAGTTGCGGGCCCGAGGCGGTGATCATCAGGCCGGCGAACAGCACCCCGCGGTAGGGGCAACCCATTGTATTCATGGCGGAAATCGTCGGGTTGATGATCTCGTCCATGACCCGCTTCTGCATTTGCCCGGTCATTACCGGCGCCGGCGAATAGGCGCCCATGCCGCCGGTATTCGGCCCGCTATCGCCGTCGAAGGCGCGCTTGTGGTCTTGCGCCGAGGCCAGCGGCAGGGCGTTAAG
>JBGPOB010000059.1:0-14485 GCA_041487815.1 Xanthobacteraceae bacterium
GGATCCGGATACGCCTCGATGTTGAGCACCGTAAACGCGGCGTAGCCCAACCCCAGAAATGCCGCGAACGCGATCAGCACGAGCGATCGCCGCGATAGGCAGAATGCAATCAGGCTTCGCAGCATGAATCCACAGATTGATGTGCGGCAGTTGCGCTAGCTGCCCACCGCCGCGCGGTCGATGAAAAGCGAGCCCTTGGCAATGACGCGTTCGCCGGCCTGCAATCCTTCGAGGATCTGGATCGACCGGCCGACGATAATTCCGGGCTTGACCTGCCGCGCCTCGATCGTCTTGTCGTCGCGAACGACCCACACGCGCGCCGTGGTGCCTTCATGAATGACGGCTTCGCGCGGCACAACAGGATCGAATTGCTCCTCGCCGACGAAAATGCCAACGGTCGCAAACATTTCCGGCTTGAGCGTACCGCCGGGATTGTCGATCGTGGCGCGAACCGTCAGCCGGCGAGTGACCGGGTCGAGCGATGCGGCGACGTGGCTGGCTTTGGCGTCGAACACCCGATCGGGATAGGCGAGAAGCGTGAACGTAAGTTTCTGCCCAATCTTGACCTTCGACGCATCGGCTTCCCGAACGTAGGCAACCAGCCAGACCGTCGACAGATCGCCAATCACGAACACCGGCTCGCTCGATCCGGCGCCGACGAATTGGCCGGGCCCGATCTTGCGTTGCACGATGGTGCCGGATATCGGCGCGTGGATTGGCGTTTCCGAGGTGATTTTTCCGGTTTCCTGGAAGGCGGAAATTTCGGCCTCGCTGCGGCCAAGGATGCGCAACCGGCTGCGCGCCGCCTCGAGCACGGTTTCGCTCGTGCGAAAGTCGCTTTGCGCCGCCGTCAGTTCTGCTTGCGCCTGTTGCAACTCGCGCAGCGGGACGGCCTTGCCCTCGTAAAGGTCACGACTTCGCTTTTCGACGGTCTGCGCGAGCAGCAGCGAGGAGCGTGCCTTGTTGACGGCGCTCGCCGCCGCCATGAAATCGCTGAGCGTCTGCACGGTGTCGTTGGCTTCGACGACAAACAGCGGCTGGCCCCGTTCGACGAAGTCTCCGGGCTTGGCCAGGAGCTTGGTCACGCGCCCGGAATACGGCGAGAAAATTGGCGTCGCGCGATCCTCGTCGATTGCAATCTTGCCTTCGGTGAACTGCTCCGGCCAGATCGCGCGCTTCTGCACGGTCTCGACGACAAGGCTCGCCCATTCCGCTTCGGTTGGGCGATAGAAGCGCTCGCGCCGCGCCTGGCTCGAAACTTCGACATTGGCCGCGGACAGCGGCGGACGATTGGCATGGCCGTCACGCAAGACCAACGTGGCGAACCCGCCCAGCGCCATAACCAAACCGGCGACCAGCCAAACGCCGCGATTGGCGGTTAGCTTCCGCAGGTAAGATTCAAGGCCGTCAAAGTATACTTTCACGCCGCCGCTCCCATTGGTCGGCTTTGATTTTATTGCCTATTAATTTTAAGCGACCTTATGCCGCAATGCTCGCGAAAGCGCAAACCAAGCTAGTCTTGTAGGAGCCTCGTGGGCGGCCCAGCGGGGTCGCGCCAACTCAAAATTCGGCGTGCAACCGGGCCGCGAATATCGAAACCGGTCCGCGGTCGGCGTTATAGGCCGGGTTGGCGACATACTGATAGTCGAAGGTGAGTGTCGCCCAGGAACTCAGACCAATGGCGTAGTAGCTCTCCAAAATCCTTTCGGCGCGATAGTTAATGGCGCCGTCCCCGATCAGCAATCCGAGCCCTCCCGCGGCCAGAAAGTCACGATGCGGGCCGGACAGGCCGTTGACCGCGCCTGCGAGGCCAAACGTATCGGCAGGTCGCGCCCAGTGGCGACCCTTGAGTGAAAATCCGCCCGAGACGCTGCGGTCGATGTCGGCAAAGGACAAGATCTCATTCTTGCCGTCGTTCCAGCTTGCGCGCGCGAACATCCCCGCATCCCGGCTGATCGCCTGTTCCGCGTTAATGTACAGTCCAATCTTGGGATTGTTGCGCCGAATGCTCACCATCACATCGTTGATATCGAGCGCGGGGTTGGCGAGCGCCGCGGCCAGCGCTTCACGATAGCTGCCGGTGCGGCCCTGGTTGCCGAACATGCCGATGCGGATTTTGCCGGGCTCGCCGAACGCCGTGTGGCGCTCCTCGAACTCGACAATGCCGCCGCCCGAATTGAACGCCAGCACGTCGCTGTTCGGTTGCGTAGGAATCTGAAAAAAGCCCGCGCGCAGCGCCCAGCTCTTTCGATTCAGTTCAGCAACCGCGCCGCGCGTGAAACCCGGAAGGTCGGCTGGAAAGTCATAGGCACCCGACGACCAGATCGCCCAGTTCATGAAATCCACGCGCGGATCGTGGGCGTAGCTGTTGGCGTCGAACATGTCGCCGATGGCGAATCGGCCGATAGTCAGCGTGATGCGATCGATGTCGCGCTTGCCGGCGAACTGGTTCGCGCTATCTTCGACGCGCTCCTGCTCGCCGCCGAATCCGATCGTCTGGCGCAAGAAGTAACGCTGCGCGCGAATCCTCGGAATCGTCGTACCCGCCTTCTGCGCTTCGCCGTTCGAGAACCCGCCCAAGCCCAACGTGCTCGCGAGGCCGAAACCCTGCGCCAGCTCGGGGTTAAAAAATATCTCGGCTCCCTGCCACAGGCGTCGGCCGACAAAGACCGTGGCTGTCCAGGTCTCGCGTCCCTGGCCCTTGCCGGGCAAGCTGTTCGACCCCTGGTAAGACGAGCGTATCGGCGGATAACCCTGCGCGATGAACGTCGTCTGGCCGTGGACGCTCCAACCGTCGTCGGATGTCGCCTCCGCTCCCGCCGCCGGGCGTCCCACAAGTGTCAGTCCGAACAGGATCGCAGGCAGCAACAGCTTCAACATGGAGGGCCGATCAAAGTTGGAGCCGTGGCGGGAGCAAGCCGCGTTATCTGTTCACGAAAGCACGCTGTCAAACATCGCAATTCTATTTCACAATTGTGACAGCGGTCGCATCGCGCCGGCGGTTCTGGCGTCAGAATTCCGCGTGCAGCCGCGCCGAATAGAACGAGACCGGCCCGCGGTCGGCGTTATATCCGGGATTGATCACGTACTGATAATCAAAAGTCAGCGCCGTCCATTTGTTGAGCTGGTAGGAATAATAAGTTTCAAGAATTTTCTCTTCGCGGTAGTTGAGCCGCCCGTCGCCGATGAGAATTCCAAGGCCGCCGGCGGCAAAATAGCTGCGGCCGACGGACGACAGACCTTCGACGACGCCGGCGAGACCGACACGGTCGTCGGGCCGCGCCCACGACGTTCCCCTAACCACCGTTCCCAGCGACAGCGCCCGGTGGACGTCGGTCCAGCCGAGGATTTCGACCTGTCCGGGGCTCCAGCTTGCGCGCGTGAAAATGCCGATGTCGTCGCTGATCGCCTGCTCGATATTGAGTACCGCGCCGTAATTGGTGCGCACGTGGCGGGTGGTGGTGATGTCCGGATAGTCGGCGCTCGCGGCAGGCAGCGCGAGCGCATCGGCGTAGCCGCCCATGATGCCATGGTTGATCCAGCCGAACAGGCGTGTCTTGCCGGGCTGCGCGAACAGCACATAGCGCAGTTCGGCCTCGGCGGTGTATTCGCCGCGCGCGGGAATGTTGGCGTCGAAGCTGTTGCTGTTCGACACCCTTGGCAACAAAAAATATCCGGCGCGCACCGCCCAGTGCTTCTGGTTGAGCTCGGTGACTGCGCCCCAAGTCCAGCTCAGCTTGTCCATGGTCCAGTCATAGGCGCCGCCACCGTAGATGTTCCAGTTGAGGAACGTCGTGCGCGGATCGTTGGCGTAGCTGTTGCCGTCGAAGAAATCCGTGACCGCGAATTTTCCGGCGCTGACCGTGATGCGCGAAATATTCTGTTTGCCGGCAAGCTGGTTGGGACCGTCCGCAATCGTCTCCTGCGCGCCGCCGAGCCCGAACGTGTGGCGCACAAAAGCGCGTGCGATGTTGAGGCGCGGGTAGGGGAAATTCGACTTCTGCGCCTCGCCGTTGGGAAATCCGGCGACGCCGCGCACGTCGCTCAGGCCAAAGCCCTGCATCAGTTCGGGATTGACATAGATCTCGCCGCCGTCCCAGGGCCGGAAGCCGATGAAAGCCGTCGCGGTCTGGGTATTCTTGAACTGGGCGCCGCCGGTCAGGCTGTTGGGACCGGCATAGGGTGAGCGGAAACTCTCGTAGCCCTGGCCGACAAACGTGTATTGGCCGTGCAAATTCCAGCGGTCGTATTGCGCGGCTGGCCAGCCCACGAGTTCACCTGCGCCGCCGCCGCCGGACCCTCCGAGTTTGCGGTTAATTCCGACGCGCAACGAATGCACGTCCAGGGCCGACGACACCGCGGTGCCCGAGGGAAGGTTGACCGAAGCGCTGCCGAACCGGTCGTAGAGATATTCGAGCCGCGCCGTCCAGTCGGGCGTCAGCGCGTATTCCGCGCCGGCACCTAGAACCCAGCCCGTGCGCGTGCCGAGTTTCTTGTCTTCGTCGGCGAGCGTGCCGGGGTTTTCGAGAAAGCGGGACCGCGACCATGCGAAGCCGCCGGTCGCGTAGATCATCCAGGCGCCCGGGGCGAAGCCGATGCGGCCGCGCACGGTGCCGATGTAGTCGAGATGCTCGGTGAGGCTGGCGCCGTTTGCTTGCGTGCGCGACAGCACGATGTCGTCCGACTCAAAGAAATACGGAAACGTCGCGTCGGCCTCGATGCCGAGCAGGATCCACGACGGCAGCTGAAAATTGTATCCGGCCTGGACGCCGCCGAAACCTCGCGCGGAACTCTCGCGCGATCCGCTCGCGACCGGATCGGCGATGGTGGTGCGATTGTTGGCGATGCCGAAGCCGGCGTGTCCACCGATGTAGAGCCCGCTCCAGTCAAAAGCTTCGGGCGGTCCCGGCCGCCGCGGCTCGGCGGCGGCAAGCTCGGCTGCGAGCGCGCCAAGCAAGCCGAATAGGGCGGGGACGAGGCGCGATCGGGACATGGACACAAAGCCGGTGAGCACCAAGGTAGCGTGGGACGCAGTGCCACCCCCGAGCGAATTTCATGAGGCGGCGGCAATAGTTTAGTTCTTATTGCAACTAATTTGCATTTGCAATACGAGCATCGTCAAGATGATTCATCGTGGCTTTCGGCAAATTCCCGGCAGTTTCTAGGGTTATTCCGCGGGGTGTAGTCGAGGCAGCGCCGGCTGCGGCGAGCCACCGCGCAGCCGACGATGCAGCCGGCCCAGCAGCAGATAGACGACAGGCGTGGTGTAGAGCGTCAGCAATTGCGACACGAGGAGCCCGCCGACGATGGTGATGCCAAGCGGCCGCCGCAGATCCGCGCCCGGTCCGGTCGCGATCATCAGCGGCACCGCGCCCAGCATTGCCGACAGCGTCGTCATCAGGATCGGGCGAAAGCGCGTGAGGCAGGCCTCATAGATCGCCTGCTCGGGCGCGAGCCCGCGCTTGCGTTCGCCTTCGAGCGCGAAGTCCACCAGCATGATGCCATTCTTCTTGACGATGCCGATCAGCAGAATGATGCCGATGAAGGCAATGATGGAGAGTTCGGCGCCAAACAGCTGGAGCGCGAGTAGCGCCCCGAGTCCCGCCGAAGGCAGCGTGGAGAGAATGGTCAGCGGGTGGGCCAGGCTTTCGTAAAGCACGCCGAGAACGATGTAGACCGCCAGCAGCGCGGTCACAATCAGCGCGGTCTGCGCCCCGGCATTCTGCGCGAAGGCGCGCGCGTCGCCGGCGAACTCGGCGTGAATGGAATCCGGCAGGTGCATTTCGGCGACGGCGCGCAAGACTTCATTAGTCGTGGCTTCAAGCTGCGCGTCGGGCCGCAGCGCGAAAGATATGGTGATCGCCGGGTATTGGCCTTGATGATTGATCGTCGTCGGTGCCAGCCCTTTTTCAAACTTTGCGATCGCCGATAGCGGCACCGGCGTGCCGCCCGTGCCCGGTACGTAAATCTGCGACAGGGCGCTGGGATCGCGCTGGAAC
Organism: Xanthobacteraceae bacterium; assembly: GCA_041487815.1. Lineage (GTDB taxonomy): Bacteria > Pseudomonadota > Alphaproteobacteria > Rhizobiales > Xanthobacteraceae > CANJBX01. The sequence continues at coordinate 6,000 of JBGPOB010000059.1, forward strand.
TGCGGGTCAATCTCAAGGATGACGCGGTACTGGTTGCGCTGGGTATAGATCGTCGAAATCTGCCGCTGCGCAAAGGCGTCATTGAGGATGGCATCGACCGCCTGCATCTTGACGCCGAGGTTGGCCGCGCGCGGCCGATCGACGGTAACCGCGAGCTGCAATCCGGACTGATCGCGGTCAACCGAAACGTCGGTGACGCCGGCGATCTGCTTGATCCGGTCCTGGACCCTTGGCGCCCATTTGATGAGATCGTCGAGGTCCGGGGTCCACAGCGTGAACTGATATTGCGAATTGCTCTGCCGTCCGCCGACGCGCAGGTCCTGCATCGCAAACATGAAGAGCTGAATTCCGGCGACGTCGCCGAGCTTGCGCCGCAGCCGATCGATGACGCGCTGGGTCGTGTCGCCGCGCTCGGCCAGCGGCTTGAGGCTGATGAACAGCGTGCCGCGGTTGGGAGCGCCGGAAAAGCCGGAGCCCCCGAGCGTGGACCCGACGGCGAACACCGCCGGGTCCTCGCTCACGATCGTCGTCACATGCCGTTGCAGCTCGATCATCGTCTTGAACGAGATGTCGGGGGGTGCCCACGTCCCGCCAAATATCAGGCCGCTGTCGTCCTGCGGGTAAAAGCCTTTCGGCGTCTTGATGTAAAGCTGCGTCGTCACCGCAATCGTCGCAGCAAGGATCATCAGCGTTACAACCTGATGGCGCAAGGCAATGCCCAGCGTCCTCGCATAGGCGCCGGTGATGCCCGCAAGGGTTCCCTCGACCAGGCGGTCGAAGCGCGATCGAACCGGCACCGTCTCGCGGATGAAATGCGCGCAGATCATCGGCGTCACCGAAAGGGAAACCACCGTCGAGATCGCGATCGCGAACACGAGCGTAACCGAGAATTCCCGGAAAAACCGGCCGACGACGCCGCCCAGCAGCAACAGCGGAATGAACGCCGCGACCAGTGAAATGCTGATGGCGATCACCGTGAACCCGATCTCGCGCGCGCCGACGATCGCCGCGCGTAGCGGCGAATAGCCTTTCTCCAGGTTGCGGAACGCGTTCTCGATCATGACGATCGCATCATCGACGACAAAGCCGACCGAGACCGCCAGCGCCATCAGCGTCAGATTGTTGACCGAGAAGCCGACAAGCCACATCGCGGCGCAGGTTCCGACGAGCGACAGCGGCACCGTCACGCCCGCGGCCAGCATCGGGGCCGTGCGCCGAAGAAACACAAACACCACCAGCATGACCAGCGCCACCGAGGCCGCGAGCGTCCACTGCATGTCATGAATGCTGGCGCGAATGGTCAGGGTGCGGTCCGACAGCACCGAAATCTCGATGTCGGAGGGAATCCAGCGCTTGATCTCGGGAATCAGTTCCTTGATGTGGTCGACCGTCTCGATAACATTGGCATTGGTCTGCTTGGTGATCACGAGCAGCACGGCCGGCTGCAGATTGAACCACGCCGCCGAATTGACGTCGCGGGTTCCCTCGACGATCGTGGCGATGTCCGACAGGCGGATGACATTGCCGTTCACGGTCTTGACGACCACGTTCTCATAGCCGGAGGCGTCGCGTATCTGGTCGTTGGTCGCGATGGTTTCCGCGCGCTTGGCTCCGTCGAAAGCTCCCAGCGGGCTCTGCGCGTTGGTTTGTGCGATCGCCATCCGCACTTCGTCGAATGACACGCCAGTCGTGGCCAGCGCGATCGGGTTGACGCGCACGCGGATCGCCGGCTGGTCGGCGCCGCTGACATTGACGTCGGCGACGCCTTGGACCTGCAATATGCGCTGCGCCACCAGCGTGTCGGCGGCGTCGTAGAGCGCGCTCGGCGCCCGTGTTTTGGACGTCAACGCCAGAATCAGGATCGGCGCCCCCGCCGGATTGAATTTACGGAACGTCGGCAGGTTGGGCAGATCGAGCGGCAAGTCGCTGAGCGCGGAATTGAGCGCCGCCTGAACGTCGCGCGCCGCGCCGTCGATGTTACGGTTGATGTCGAATTGCAGCGTGATCGAGGTGCGGCCGAGCGAGCTGTTCGAGGTGATTTCGGTCACGCCCGCAATCGCGCCAAGCCTGCGCTCGAGTGGCGCCGCGATCGTGGCCGCCATGGTCTCCGGGTCCGCGCCGGGGCGGCTCGCGCTGACCCGGATGGTCGGGATATCGACTCCCGGTACGCTCGCCACCGGCAGGAACGTGTAGGCGACCGCGCCGACCAGAAACAAGCCGATGGCCAGAAGCGTGGTTCCGACCGGCCGGCGGATGAAGATATAGGAGAAATTCATCGCCTACTCCGCCGGCTGGCTTGCCTGCCGCCTGTGGCGCCGGGCCCATCGGATCCGGGCGCGCTCGAGCGCGAGATAGATCACCGGCGTCGTGTAGAGCGTGAGCAACTGGCTCAGCAGCAATCCGCCGATGATGGTGATGCCGAGCGGAAAGCGCAGTTCCGAGCCGGTGCCGCCTTCGAGCGCCAGCGGCAGCGCGCCGAACAGCGCGGCCAGCGTCGTCATCATGATCGGGCGAAACCGCAACGATGACGCCTTAACGATGGCGTCGCGCGGCGAAAGTCCCTCGGAGCGTTCGGCTTCGAGCGCGAAATCGATCATCATGATCGCGTTCTTCTTGACGATTCCCATCAGCAGCACGACGCCGATCAGCGCCACGACCGAGAGATCCTGGCGGAACAGCATCAGCGCAACCAGCGCACCGACGCCGGCGGAGGGCAGGGTCGACAGAATCGTCAGTGGATGGATGAAGCTCTCGTAGAGCACGCCGAGAACGATGTAGATCGCGATCGCGGCGGCGAGGATCAGCCACGGCTGGCCGGCGAGCGCGCGTGCGAATTCGGCGGCATCGCCCGAGTAGGTGCCGATAATCGAAGTCGGCATGCCGATGTCGCGTTCGGCGGCACGCAGCGTATCGACCGCATCGCCGAGCGAAGCGTTCGGCGCAAGATTGAAGCTGATGACGGCGGCCGGAAACTGCTCGTCATGCAAGATCACCAGCGGGGCGGTCGTCCGCGTGAACGAGGCAATGGCGTTCAGGGGAATTTGCGCGGCCGGCGTGGCGGCGGCCTGCGCCGGCGTCGCGTTCTGCGTGCTGGACACCGGCAGCGGCTGCGAGGCCGCCGAGGCCGGAACGTAGATCTTGGAAAGCGAGGCGGGGTCGCGCTGGTATTCCGGCTTGGCCTCGAGAATAACGCGATACTGATTGGCCTGACCGTAGATCGTCGATATCTGGCGCTGGCCGAATGCGTCATTGAGCGTGTCGTTGACAAGCTGCATGGACACGCCGAGTCGGCCGGCTTTCTCCCGATCGACGTTGATGACGGCGCGCAGGCCGCCGTCCTGCACTTCGGAGGCGATGTCGCGCAGGTCCGGAGAGGATTGCAGCCGCTCCGCGAGCCGCGCGGTCCAGTACGCGACTTCCTTCGCGTCGGTCCCCGCCAATGTGTACTGAAATTGCGCGCGGCTGTTGCGCGTGCTGATCTGGATGTCCTGCACCGGCAGGAAATAGACCACAACGCCGGGAATCGGAGCCACGCCGGCCTGCAGCCGCGCCACGACTTCCGTGACGAAGGCGCGCCGCTGGTTACGCGGCTTGAGAGTAATTGTCAGCCGCGCGGCGTTGGGCGTTGGATTGATCGTGGCAACGCCGGCGATCGAGACGACGCCGGTCACATCGGGATCCTTGCGAATGGCCGTCACGACGCGGTCCTGCAGCATCTTCATTTCGGTAAACGACACTTCCTGCCCGGCCTCGACGACCGCTACCACCAGCCCGGTGTCTTGCAGCGGAAGGAAACCCTTCGGGATGAAGACATAGAGCAGGATTGTCAGGGCCAGCGTCGCGGCCGTGACCCAGAGCGTCGCGGCCTGGCGCTGCAGCACCCAGGCAAGGCTATCGCGATAGAACGCGACGATGCGCTCGACAAGCTCCTCGATCCGTTGCGCCAGCGCGCCGCGCGGCCGATCTTCGCTCTGCCGGAGCAGGCGTGCGCACATCATCGGCGTCAGGGTCAGCGACACGATCGCGGATGTGACGACCGATATGGTCAGGGTCAGCGCGAATTCGCGGAACATCCGCCCGACCAGGCCGGTCATGAACAACAGCGGGATGAAGACCGCGATCAGCGACACGGTCAGCGATATGACGGTAAATCCGATTTCACGCGCGCCGCGCAGCGCGGCGGTCATAGGGTCCTCGCCGCCCTCGAGATGGCGCACGATGTTCTCGATCATGACGATGGCGTCGTCGACCACGAATCCCGTGCCGATGGTCAGCGCCATCAGCGAGAGGTTGTTGAGCGAGAAGCCGCAAAACCACATCACGCCGAAGGTGGCGATGATGGAGAGCGGCAATGCGACGCCTGCGATGATCGTCGCGCGCAGCGTGCGCAGAAAGATCAGCACGACCGCAACGACCAGGACGGCGGCAAGAACCAGCGTGAACTGCACGTCGCGCACCGACGCCCTGATCGTGTCGGTGCGATCACTGACGATCGTCAGCGTCGCGCTCGCGGGAAGTGCGCGCTGCAGGCGCGGCAGCTCGCCGCGGATGCGTTGCACCGTCTCGATAACGTTGGCGCCGGGCTGCCGCTGAACATCCATGACCACCGCGGGCTTGCCTTGATACCAGCCGCCGACCTTGGCGTTTTCAAACCCATCGATGACATCGGCCACGTCGCGCAGGAGAACGGGAGCGCCGTTGCGATTGGCGATGGTAATGGCGTTGTAGGCTTCGGCCGTGGTGATCTGATCGTTGGAGGCGATCATGTAAGACTGATGCGAGCCGTCGAGCTGGCCCTTCGGGCCGGCGACGTTCGCGCCCGAGATGGCCGCGCGCACGTCCTCCAGCGAAATGCCGTAGGCGGCGAGCCGCGCCAGATCGGCCTGAATGCGCACCGCCGGCTTGAGACCGCCCTGCACGCTGACACGTCCCACGCCGGTGACTTCGCTCAGGCGTTGCGCCAACAACGTGTCGGCGAGATCGCTCAACTGTCGGATGGCGACGATATCGGAGGTGAGCGCAAGCGTGACGATCGGCGCGTCAGCGGGGTTTACCTTCGAATAGGTGGGCGGGTAGGGGAGGTTCTGCGGCAGTGTCGAGCGCGCGGCATTGATCGCCGACTGCACGTCCTGCGCGGCGCCGTCGATGTCGCGGTTGAGATCGAATTGCAGTGTGATCTGGCTGATGCCAAACGAACTCGACGACGTCATTGCCGCGAGCGATGGTATCTGGCCGAACTGGCGTTCGAGCGGCGCCGTCACCAGCGCCGACACCGTATCCGGGCTGCCGCCCGGGAGTTGGCTCGTCACCTGAATGGTGGGGAAATCGACCTGGGGCAGCGATGCAACCGGCAGCAGCCAATAGCCAAGCAGTCCGCCCAGCATCACCGCGACGCCGAGCAGCGACGTTGCGATCGGCCGATGGATGAACGGCGCCGAGACGCTTAACGCGCTCATTTTGGCTGGCTCATGGTGTCCGGTTCGTGCCTTCGCGTTCGCTGCGCCGCTGGCCCGGGCGCGGCGTTTCCTGCGACTGCACCGCGCCGTCATTGCCGGAGCGGCCTGGCCGATCGGATCCGCGGCCGGTCGCGGGCGGCGAGCCCGCGTCGTCCGCGGCGATCGACACGCGGCGGCCATCGGAAAGCTGGTTGAAGCTCGTCGTGGCGACGCGTTCGCCGGCTTGCAATCCGGTGACGATCACGGTTTGGGCCTCGTCCTGCAGCGATATCGTCACCGGCTGCATGGCGACGGTGCCGCCGTCGCGCACGGCGAATACGAACGGGCCGTTCGGCCCGCGCTGGACGGCAGCGGTCGGCACAACGACGACCTGCAACAACGTATCGACCAGCAGCCGCACGTTGACGAACTGTCCCGGCCAGAGCGCAAGGTCGGGGTTCGGAAACTCGGCCTTGAGTTTGATGGTCCCGGTCGTCTGATCGACCTGATTGTCAATGACCACCAAAGTGCCGCGATCGGCGATCGTCTTGTTGTCGGCGCCGAAAATCTCGACCGTCAGCGGGCGCTGCGCAAACGCCTTGTTGATCTGCATGAGCTGCTGCTGCGGCAATGTGAATACGACCGCTATCGGGCGTATTTGCGTGATGACGACGAGGCCGCCGGTATCCGAGGCATGCACGATGTTTCCGACATCGACCAGCCGCAGCCCAATGCGCCCGGCGATCGGTGCGGTGACGTTGGTGTAATCGAGCACCCCGCGTGCGTTGTCGATCGACGCCTGGTCGGCGCGGACCTGCGCCTCGTATTGCGCCACCAGCGACTTCTGCGTATCGGCCTGCTGCGTGGCCATCGCATTGGTGGCGGCGAGGCGGGTATAGCGCTCGAGGTCGCGGCGCGCGTTCTCGAGCAAGGCCGCATCTTGCGCCTTCTTCGCCACCGCCTGGTCGTACTGCGCCTGATAAATGGTCGGGTCGATGTTCGCCAGCACAAAGCCGCGCGCGACGTCCTGACCTTCACTGAAGTTCACCGCGATCAGCTTGCCGTCGACCTGCGCACGCACCGTCACGGTGTTGAGCGCGCGCGTGGTGCCGACGCCGTCGAGATAGACCGGCACGTCGGTGGTGCGGGCGGCCGCCGCCAGCGTCGGCACCGGCTGGTCGCCGCCGGCGCGATTGAACCGCCGGCCGGTGTTGCTGCTCTGGCGCTCCGGCGTCTGCGTCATCACAATCGCAATGATCGCGACGAGAACGACGCCGACCACGCCGATCGTGATGGCGCGTCGGGATCTAGTCATCGGCCGTCCGCCTTGGTGCGACGCCGGCCGCGCGCTCGCTTGTCGTTGTCACTGCGATACCGGCGGGCCCTCGCCTAACGGCGGCCAGCCGCCTCCTAAGCCCTGGAACAGGCCGACGATGGCCTGCAGCCGGGCGAATCTGATTTGCGCCAGCGTATCCTGAGCCTGAAACAATGTCTGTTGTGTGTTGAGGACCGTGACAAGGTCAACGTTTCCCTCGCGCAACCGCTGTTCTGAAAGCTCAAACGCCTCGCGCGCGGCGCGGACAACTTCGCCCTGCAGCCGCTCCCGCCGCATCTGCTGCTCAACCGCAATCAGCGCCTGTTCGACATCGCTGAAGGCCGATAATACGGCCTTGCGATAAGCCTGCACGAGTTCCTGCTGCCGGCCTTGCTGGATTTCAAGCTGGCCCAGCCGCAAGAAGCCGTCGAACATCGGCTGCGCCAGGCTCGCGGCCACGGTGTAGTACCACGCGCCCGGCCCGAACAGCGCCGCCAAAGCCGCGCTCTGGAACCCGCGCTGGCCGGTCAACTGGATGCTGGGAAAAAAGGCGGCGCGGGCCGCCTCGACGCTGAAATTCGCGGCCGCGAGCTGCGCCTCGGCGGTGCGCACATCAGGGCGTTGATTGAGGAGGTCGGACGGCAAGCCCGGCGTTACTGGCGGAACCCGGATGGCTGCCATGCCGCCGCCGCGCACTGAAAAGTTTTCCGGCGCCCGGCCGATCAGCACCGCCAGCGCCGCCGCGTTTTGGCGCAGCGTGATTTCGAGTGGCGGTATGGCGGCACGCTGGGTCGCGACCAGGCTTTGTTGCTGCGCCACATCGAGCTGCGACGCCGTGCCGGCAAGAAAGCGCTGCCGGATCAGAGTCAGCACGCGCGTCGCGGCCGTAAGGTTCTCGCGCGCGATACGCAGACGATCCTGCGCATTGAGAATCTGGAAGTAGGTATTGGCGACGGCAGCCATCGCCGTCAGCGCGACGACATCGCGATCGAAGCGCGACGCAATCGCGTTCTCTTCGCTCGCCAGCAGGGTGGCGCGATTCTTGCCCCAAAAATCGATTTCGTAGCTGGCGCTGAGGTTGGCGTTGTAGAGCGAGCTTTCGGGCGAACCGCGGCCAAGCGCGGTCGAACTCGACGAGGTCGACGTACGCGAGCGCGACGCGCTGGCGTTGGCGCCGACCGCCGGCAGGAGCGGCGCGCCGGAGACGCGCACCTGGGCGTCGGCTTGCGCGATGCGCGCCACCGCCGCGGCGATGTCGAGGTTGTCGGTTTGCGCGGCCTCGATCAGCCGCGTTAGCTCGCGCGAGCGAAAGCCGCGCCACCAATCGAGCGCCGGCAATGCGGCGTCGGGCTGGCGCGGGCCGTTGCGATAGTTGGCGGGGATCTCGAGTGCGATGTCGGGCTTTTCATAGCCGACGACGCAAGCGGCGAGCGGTTGCATCAGGCAGAAACCGCTGAAGATCGCCATGGCGCGGCGACGCCGCCCGCTGCGAGGCGTTGAAGCATTCGACTGAATACGACGCATACAGCGAGCCTTCGAACGCGACCGGCGACGGCTCGCCGATCCGGGGGCCGATCGTGCGCCGGCAAGCGAACAATCGCGTCAAACCGGCGACAGGCTAACAGCCTGCCGGAGCCGGACAAGCGGCGCTGTGAATTCACTTTCGCGGGGCACGGCGCGGCATCGCGCCGGCGCTTCCCGAAGCTCGGCTTTCGATATCTCATTGGGCCCGACAC
>JBGPOB010000060.1:0-14463 GCA_041487815.1 Xanthobacteraceae bacterium
AGCATCACCGCGTTCATCGCGCCGGCGGAGGCACCGGAAATGCCTTCGATTTCGAGGCGGCCGTCCTCAAGCAGATGATCGAGCACGCCCCAGGTGAACGCGCCATGCGCGCCGCCGCCCTGCAGGGCGAGATTGATTTTCTTGCGCCCGGCGGGATCGGGCTGTGGCTGCGCTCGGCGTCGCGGGAAGATCATGCCGCGGTCCAGCCGCCGTCGATCGACAGGTTCGCGCCGGTGATCTGCGCCGCCGCGTCCGAACAGAGGTAGACCGCGAGCGATGCCACCTGCTCGACCGTGACGAATTCCTTGGTCGGTTGCGCCGCCAGCAGCACGTCGCGCTTGACCTGTTCCTCGGTCATGTTGCGCGCTTTCATGGTGTCGGGAATTTGTTTCTCCACCAGCGGCGTCCAGACATAGCCCGGCGAAATGCAATTGACCGTCACGCCAAACGTCGCAAGTTCGAGCGCGACCGTCTTGGTCATGCCGGCGATGCCGTGCTTGGCCGCGACGTAGGCAACCTTGAACGGGGAGGCGACCAGCGAGTGCGCGGACGCGGTGCTGATGATGCGGCCCCACTTGCGCTGCTTCATGCCGGGCACCGCGGCGCGGATGGCGTGGAACGCCGCCGAAAGGTTGATGGCGACGATCTGGTCCCACTTCTCGACCGGGAATTCCTCGACCGGCGCGACATATTGGATACCGGCGTTGTTGACGAGGATATCGATGGCGCGAAAACTGGCTTCGGCGGCGGCAATCATCCCGGCGATTTCCGCCGGCCTGGCCATGTCGGCGTTCGAATAAAGCGCCTTGACGCCGAATTCCTTTTCGATGCCGGCGCGCGCATTCTCGATCGCATCCTTGTCGCCGAAGCCGTTGATGACGACGTTGGCGCCCTCGCGCGCCAGCGCCCGGGCGATGGCAAGGCCGATGCCGGAGGTCGATCCGGTGACGACCGCGTTTTTTCCATTCAACATGGCCATGGTCTCCAGAATTGTGCCGATGGGCACCGCCCGCCGCGCCCCTGGCGATTAAATAATGCGGATGTTCGTCCCCAACATGCCGCTTTGATTGTTGCACTGCAACATGATTTTCGGCATGCCGCCCCGCCTATGAAAGCCGGACAGCCGAGCGTACAAGCGCGCGATGACGGATGTATTTCCCCCACCCGATCATAATCATGCGCGCTGCGCCGCCGACCTGATCGCGCACGCCGAATCGCTGTGCGCACAACGCGCGCAGCGCCTCACGCCGATGCGGCGCAAGGTGCTGGAAGTTCTCGCCGCCAGCCACAAGCCGCTCGGCGCCTATGAAATCATCGACAGCGCGGCGGCCTCGGGTCCGCGGCCGGCACCCATCACCGTCTATCGCGCGCTCGACTTTCTGATGGCGCAGGGCCTTGTGCATCGCATCGAGAGCCGCAACGCCTTTCTCGCCTGCGTGCATCACCACGACAACGGCGCCGTTGTCGCGTTCCTGATCTGCGAGGGTTGCGGCACGGTGGGCGAGGCCGCCGGCGCCGCTATGGGAAACATGCTCGCGGATGCGGCGCGCAGCGCAGGCTTCGCGCCGACACTGTCGGTCGTCGAAATCACCGGGTTGTGCGCGCACTGCCGCCGGAAGCGAGCGGAGCACACTTAAGCGGCGGCTTCATCGAGTTGCGGTCGCGCCAACGACGGCGCCGGGACCGCAGCAAAGGCCGCCATCGTGAGCTCTATGATTCAGATCCGATTCCATACCGTCCCGGGGCAATGATCCCATTAGGATCAAGCGCTTTCTTGATGGCGTTGCATGTGGCTTGAAAGGTCGGGACACGCTGTTTCTGATGCAAGCTTTGATATTGTGCGGGCGAGCGGCCGACCGACATGCCACGTTTGGCGAATTCAACGGTAAGATCTCGATAGCACGCGTCCGCGCGCCGGCTTTCATCGGGGTCCTGGCGGTTGAAGATTATCGGATGGGTGCCTCTGTGGGAGCGCGGGCCGCACGAGTAGGTGACAAGGTATTCGAAACCGTACCGCTCGCACGTCGCCCGCGTGATCCGGTGCATTTCGTCGACGACCGAACCGATCATCGGCAGGCTGGGCAGAAACCAGACCAGGCCGCCGCCCGGACGCCAGCGCAACATTCGCAATTCGTCTTCGCTCGGCACCCCGGCGAATCCGTGCAGCACCCTTTGCAGCGGGGACATTTGCTTGACTTCGTCGGCGGGAATGAAGCGTCCTTTGCCCATCGTCGCAAAGTATGATTGTACGCGCTCCAATTGCGGTTGCAGCGCTTGCCGACTCGCTCCGTAGAATGCGCCCGCAACGGTCCATGACCCCAATCCGTACTTTTTTTGCAGCGCTTTTCGGCCTGCTTCCGATAATGCCGGCCCGCCCGGTCGGAATTCAGGGTCCGGCTCTTCTGCCGAGATCAGATAGAGGTCGTTTATGATCCTGATCCGAGAGGGCACGAAATTGCTGAGCTTGAGACCGCGGGCCAGATCGATGAGCCGGTGCAAATCGCCATCGTCGGGAAAAGTTGCGATGAATGTTTCGGTCGCCGGCGGGCGCAAACCCAGCCAAACGCTGGCGCGGGTGACGATGCCGTAGTTCGACTGCGCGAACAGGCCATCGAGACCTGGGCCATAACCGTTTTTCGAAAGGTGCCAGTTGAGCGGCGAGGTGGAATCGAGATTGCCGTCACCGCATCTCAAAAGGTCGCCGTTACCGAGAACGACTTCAAGCCCGCAAAGCGAGCCGAAATGGTCGGCATAGGGACCGCTGCCGCCACCGCGTTCCAGCGCATTGCCCACCAGACTACCTTGTGGCGGACCGCCTGTCGTCGAGATCATCAAGTGGCTGTTACGGCGCCGCAACTCATCGTACATGGCCTGAAAGCTTACGCCGGGTTCAATGACGCAATATCCCAACTCTTCGTTCACCTCGAGGATCCGATTCATCCGGCGACCGAGATCGATCACGACCTGGTCGGGCGCCATCGGCGCGCGCGACCCGTGTCCGATGTTTTGTCCCATGCTGATCGGATAGACTGGGACGTTGTGAGCGTTCGCCGATTGGACGATCGTCTGCACATCCGCCGACGAAGCCGGAAAGAGTACCGCAGCCGGCGGCACGTCTGCCCCGGGTGATGTGTTCTCCCCGTACCGGGCCAGAGTGTCGGGCGACACGTTGACGGCGTCTTGTCCGAGACGGCTGCTGACATCGGCAACGAACTTATCGATGCTGGACTTGCTGCTCACTAAAGTCGTCTCCTCGTTTACCAGACCGCTTCCGGCAGGTTGGATTGTTCTTCGGATCTGTCCCGCTTGTTGCGCGACGGAATCAATCCATTTAATTCCGGAGGCATCGGCCCGCCGGTGGCCCAATCGACCAACTCCACAACGTGGACGGGTTGTTGCGCGAGGAAACGCCCCAGATGATGGAGGCATCCGATATTGGCAGAGGCGGTAACCTGCGCATTGACGGACCGAATTTGATCGGCTCGCCGCCGGCCGAGCTTATCCGATATCTCCGGCTCCAGCATCGAATACGTGCCCGCCGATCCGCAACACATGTGACTTTCGGGAACGTCATGCGGGAAGAATCCTAAACGCTGCAAGAGATTTTGCGGAAGTTCCGGCAATTGTAGCCCGTGCCGAAGCGAGCATGGTTCATGGACCGCGACTTCAAACCCGGTATCCCGCACCGCGCAAAGATCCGGAATCGTCATCAGGATTTCACTCGGATCCCGCGTGATCGCGCTGATGCGCGCAGCCAACGGTGCGAACTCGGTTCCCCGGAACAGTTCATCGTATTTCCGGATCACGCTGCCACAACCGGACGCCGCGATCACCACCGCGTCCAGCCCCTGGTCGAGGTGAGGTTGCAAAGCTTTAATGCACCGAGCGGCGGATTTTCGCGCCGCCTCCATATGTCCCATGTGCAGCGCAAGCGCGCCGCAGCATTCGATCATCGGCAGGCGCACGACCTCATAGCCGCACCGCTGCAAGACACGCGCGGCGGCGGCGTTGATCCTCGGTGCGAGCACGCGCTGTACGCAGCCGTCGAGAAGCACAACGCGCCCGCGCCGTGGCGCTTCAGGCGCGGCAGGCACGTCCACGGTCGGGGATTCGGCCTCGGGAATTGCTTGGCGAGCAAGAAGCAACAGACGCTTTGCCCCCGGTATCATTTGCCCGATCGATTCCGGAACACGGCGGGCAACGGCGACCCCGAGCGCAAACATTCGCGGCCGCGACATCACATTACGCAAGAGCCAGCGATATGCTGCGATAAACAACGGCCGCCGAAAATGCGTTTCGATGTGGTGGCGCGCCTGGTCGAGCAGCAGGCGATAATTCACCCCGGCCGCACACGTGCGCATGCACGCGTAGCAAGCAAGACAACGATCGAGATGGACGACCGTGGACGGGTCCGGCGCGCCTCCGCGCTCGAACATTTCCTTGATCAATGCGATCCGCCCGCGCGGAGAGTCGCGTTCGTCACCCAATAAGACATATGTCGGGCAGACGGACGAGCAGAAGCCGTAGCGCACGCAGGTGTTGGCGAGGGCGACCGAAGTTGCGGCGTTGTCTTCGGTGCCCGATTCGATCTTGCGCAATTGAATCGTCAAACTTCCAAGACTCCTCGTCCGACCCGAATTGTACTTGACCTGTAATCGCTGGATAACCGTTGAACCGGCGTCCGGATAGCACACGGTGGGGTTCGCCGGAAGCCTTGGAGGAGATAGCCGGCGGGATACCTGCGCTGCAGGAGCCGTTCACGGTCGCCATTGCCGTCGCGCGCGTGTTCGCCGGCCGCGTGCTGGTCAACCGCCCGCGCTGAGGCTACACACGGGCGATGGCGCGCTTGCAGGCTGAGTGGCGGCCGTTCAGCCGCCCGGCAAACGCGCCAACTTAATAAGTTAGAGCGCGTTCGGACGCAAAACCGGAGTCCACTTTTGCTGAACACGCTCGAAGGAGATCGCGATGACCGACATCGCAACACCCTTGCCGCGCCATAAAACCGTGCCGCTCGATGCCGGGGCCTCGGCGTTCATCCTCTTGATGTGCCTGTTCTGGGGCCTCAATCAGGTTGCGATCAAATTTTCCCTGCCCGACATCCCGGCGTTCGTACAGGCGACGGTGCGCTCGTTCGGCGGCCTCTTGATTGTTCTCGCCTGGGCGCGGCTGCGCGCCATTCCGTTTACGTGGCGCGACGGAACGCTCGTGCCCGGTCTCGTCGCGGGCGTGTTGTTCGGCCTCGAATTCGTGCTGATCTATCGTGGGCTCGATTTCACGGCCGCGAGCCGCGCAACGTTGTTCATCTATACCGCGCCGTTTTTCGTCGCGCTTGGCGCGCGATGGCTGTTGCCGGGCGACCGGCTGCGACTGCCGCATTGGTTGGGGCTGGGTCTGTGCTTTGCCGGTGTCGCGTCCGCGATCGGCGTTCCGCAACCCTCGGTCGACGCGCGCATGCTGATCGGCGACGTCATGATGATTGGCGCCGGCGCGCTGTGGGCGGCAACTACGCTGGTGATCAAAACGACGCGGCTGGTTTCGGCCAGGCCGGAAAAGACGCTGGCCTATCAGCTGCTGGTGTCGGTGCCGATGCTTGCACTGGGCAGTTTTGCGTTCGGCGAGCATGTGCCCGGCGCTCCGGGACCGGTGGCGCTGGCGTGGCTCATTTATCAAGTGCTGGTCGTCGGGTTCACGTTTCCGATGTGGTTTGGTTTTATCCAGCGCTATTCCGCGACGCGGGTGTCGGCATTCACCTTTCTGACGCCGTTGTTCGGCGTTGCGGCGGGTTGCCTGCTGCTGAACGAGCCGTTTTCGCCGGCGTTCGGCGTGGCCGTCGTGCTGGTGATCGCCGGCCTCGTACTGGTCAACCGGCGTGCGTGAGGTTAAGTATCGCTGCGAAGGAGATCGCGATGTCCGACATCGCTGTGCCGCAGCCGCGCCATAAAACGATTGCCGTCCATGTCGGCGGCATCGCCGTTGGCGGCGGCGCGCCGATCGTGGTGCAGTCGATGACCAATACCGATACCGCCGATGTGGAAGCGACGGCGGCGCAGATCGCGGCCTTGGCGCGCGCGGGATCGGAGCTGGTCCGTATTACCGTCGATCGCGACGAAGCGGCGGCGGCGGTTCCGCGCATCAGGGATCGGCTGGCGGCGCGCGGCGTCAGCGTTCCGATCATCGGGGATTTTCACTACATCGGCCACAAGCTTTTAGCGGATCACCCGGCCTGCGCCGAGGCGCTCGATAAATACCGCATCAACCCCGGCAACGTCGGCTTCAAGGACAAGAAGGATCGCCAGTTTTCGGCGATCGTCGAGATGGCGATCCGCCACGGCAAGCCGGTGCGCATCGGCGCCAACTGGGGCTCGCTCGATCAGGAATTGCTCACGCATCTGATGGATGAAAATGCGCGCGCTGCGGAACCGCAGGATATGCGCGCGGTCACGCGCGAGGCGATGGTGCGCTCGGCGCTGTCTTCCGCCGCGCGCGCGGAAGAGATCGGCTTGCCGCGCGACAAGATCATTCTGTCCGCGAAAGTCTCCGCCGTGCAGGATCTGATCGCGGTTTACCTGGAGCTGGCGCGGCGCTCGGACTACGCGCTGCATCTCGGCCTCACCGAAGCCGGCATGGGCTCGAAAGGCATTGTCGCGTCGTCGGCGGCCATGAGCGTCCTCTTGCAGCGGGGCATTGGCGATACCATCCGCATCTCGCTGACGCCGGAACCCGCCGGCGACCGCACCCTCGAAGTGAAAGTGGCGCAGGAACTGTTGCAGACTATGGGGTTTCGCAGCTTCGTGCCGCTGGTCGCGGCCTGCCCGGGCTGCGGGCGCACGACCTCGACGACGTTCCAGGAACTCGCGCGCGACATCCAGAATTTCATTCGCGATGAAATGCCGGCATGGAAGACGCGCTATCCCGGCGTCGAGGCGCTCAACGTCGCGGTCATGGGCTGCATCGTCAACGGGCCGGGCGAAAGTAAGCACGCCGACATCGGCATCTCGCTGCCGGGGACCGGCGAGCAGCCGGCGGCGCCGGTGTTCATCGACGGCAAGAAGGCGGCGACGCTGCGCGGGGCGACGGTGGCGGCGGACTTCAAGCGGATGGTGGTGGATTATATCGAGCGAAGGTTTGGCGCGGGCGCGGGACGAAGCGCGGCGGAGTAGGGGCGCGGTAAGCGACCAACCTTCTCATTTAGTACTGTAGTGCTGGCCAAAAATATGGTTCGACGAACTCGAAGCAATTGGCAGGACTGGTCGGAATGCCTGGCGGACAATCATCGTCCGTATGCAGGTCATTTTTCGTGGGAATCTGACCGATCGAAATTCACTTCTGAAGTGGGTGTGCTCAAAGTGTTTGAAGAGGCGTTAGCGTTAGAGGGAAACACTTTCTTCTCTCAGGCACGTCACCGTGGTCAAGGCCGTGATCCACCAGATTGTGAAGCAGTCGGCAAAACTGGTCTACGCATTGGCATTGAAATTACTGAACTTGTTGATCCTGCATCCGCAGCAGCCGCTCGTGCCGGGCGGCCATATGAATGGAAGGATTGGAAGCATAATCTAGTACCAGCCCTGCAAGATCGTCTGTCTGGAAAAGATTCGCCGACTGGTCTTAAGGACTCACCATATTCCGAGTATGTACTCCTCATTTACAGCGATGAACCTTGGTTGGAGATCGAAGAAGCCCGTTCCAGTCTCGCTCATCACATATTCTTGCCTACAACACTGATCACGAAAGCTTATCTGCTTTTTTCTTACAGTCCTTGGGAAAAGCGGTATCCGTGCGTTCGACTTAACATCGCAGAGCGCGCGTAGCCCGGATGGAGCGCCAGCGAAATCCGGGAATCATTCGCGCGGCTGTTCCCGGATTGCGCTTCGCTTCATCCGGGCTACTCATTGTCAGCGTATTGGCACTCACTCCGTCCTCGTCGTCACCGCCACGCGCTTCTCTCTTCGCCGCCGCGCCAGCCGTTCGCGCAGCACTGCCATGAATCCCGGCGGCAGCATGCCATAGGCGACGGTCGCGAGATCGCCACTGACGGCCGGCCGCAGATCGGGGCCGGGCCAGATGAAATCGTTGGCCTCGCTCAACATCACCCATGAGCGTTCCGAGTCGAGTCGCAAGCGCAGCTTTGTCGCGCGTGGAATTTCGAGCGCATCGGCGGGATCGGCGGGAGGGCTGTGTGTGACGGGCAAGACGCGCACGATCGGATATTCGCCTTCGCGCAACAGCACCAAGATGATCGCGCAGGGGCGATCCTTGACGCCTTCCTCGCGGCCCTGCCGCGCCTCGCTCTCCCACAGATACGAATAGCGAATGACGAGGCCCGGGCGCGGAACCGGCCAGTTCACGGGCGCCAGTCTTTCAGCTCCGCGTCAAGCCGCACGTCTTCGGCGGGCGCTTCGGCCCGCGCGATCAACGCCATTTCCTCGTCAGTGAAGTCTTCCAGGCGCACGACGCGGCGATCGCGGCGCTTGAGCCGGGCGTATTCCTCGGCGGACAGCACCACCAGACGGTCGCGGCCGTTCTTGGTGATGACGACCGGCTCGATCAGCGCCTTGTCCGCCAAGGTCCCGTAGTTCTTGATGAATTCCGCAGTTGAGATTTTCATGTGCAAAAGCCTGTGAAATCTGAATAACGTGTATTCTACAAATAATACACATAATTATCAAGAACTGCAACCGGCCGATTACCACTCAAACGAGCGAGCCAAGCGAGCGTAGCCCGGATGGAGCGCCAGCGAAATCCGGGGATCATTCGCGAGGCTGTTCCCGGATTGCGCTTTGCTTCATCCGGGCTACTCACTACGCATTGGCGCAGGGCTGTGCTTTTGTGGCCCATTTGTGCTACATAGAATCAGGAGCGCAACGCATGAGCAAAACGGAAACCGTCCGCGCGCGTGTCGAGCCGCGGCTAAAGCGTGGTGCCGAAGCCGTGCTGAAGAAAGTCGGCCTCACGTCGAGCGAGGCGATCACGCTGTTCTATAAGCAGATCGAGCTGACGCAGGGTCTGCCGTTCCCGGTACGCATCCCGAACACGACCACGCAGCGGGCCATCGCGAACGCGCGCTCGCGCAAGGGCGTGGAGACTTTTGAATCGGTAAAAGCGTGGGCCAAGAAGGCGCGGTCGGGCCGGTAACATGGCATGCGGCGGGTATCCGAGCAGGCCCAATTCCGCACCGATCTGAGACGCCAGAAGCGGCGTGGCAAGAATATCAACGACCTGATCGCGATTGTCGAGTTGCTGGCGCACGACGGAAAGCCGCCGGCGGGGTTTCGTCCGCATCAGTTGTCGGGCGAATGGAAGGGCACCTGGGAGTGTCACATCGAGCCGGATTGGCTGCTGATCTACATTGTCACGCACTCGGAAGTTCTACTCATCCGCACCGGGTCGCACGCTGATTTGTTCGCGTAGCAAGCGTAGCCCGGATGGAGCGCCAGCGAAATCCGGGAATCATTCGCGAGGCTGTTCCCGGATTGCGCTTCGCTTCATCCGGGCTACTCACGGATACACTCACATCTGTGATATAAGTTTGCAGATGGCAATGTGATCGAAAACTGGAGGGGGCATGACGAATATAATTCTCGCAATGGTATTTTTCGTTATGATTGGCTCATCAGTAAGCAACGCACAAGGATCGTTCAGCTCGTGCGTTCGCGCATATAGTGCATGCGCATGGGATACGTTGATGACGAAGCGAAAGAAAGACGTTTCATACTGCCGAAACCAATATTATAGCTGCTGTAAGACAGGCCAATGGAAATGGTGGGGCGGCTTGTCGACAGTCGAATCAAAGGGGTGCGAGAACTTCAATCCGTAAAAAATCTACCGAAAGAAATGCCCCGCACTTTAGCCCGTAGGGCGGATTAGCGCAGCGTTATACGTCATCTTCAACTGAGCGGCGGGTTACGCCTTCGGGTAGCCCGTTTTGCGAACCGCGGCGCTAACTGGACCCACAGATCTCCGCACATATTGCCACCGTGCGCCCGCCATCCCACATTACGCTCATGTCCAACGACCAATACCCCGAGCGCAGCCCGGAGCGCCCGCGCGTCGAGCCGGAAATCATTCCGCCGGGCCAAGACGCGCGTGCCTCGCGCGAGGCTTCGGGCATGTGGATGCGCTTTGAGGATCGCGGCGGCACGCATCGCGTCTTCATCGCGCGCCCGGGCCTGGCCTCGATCATCTTCGGGCTGCTGATCATCGGCTTGATCGCCGCGGTCGTATTCGTCGTGCTCGCCGGCATTGTGCTGGTGTGGGTGCCGCTCCTGATCGCCGCGATTGTACTGGCGCTTCTTTCGGGCGCGATCCGCCATCGCTGGTGGCGATTGAAGACATGGTGGGCGGGCGGGCGATAGCGCGCGGTGCGAACGGCGTGCGTCGCAGCGGCGCTATCATATGCGCGGCGAGGCGCATCGCGCTGTGGCGTTGCTATACCTTGAATCCGGCTTCGCGGCGCGCTTGAACAGCCTGCGCCAGCCTTTAACGGCGACGGCTATAAAAAACAGCCAGGTCAGGACCGCGCCGATGCCGAACACGACGCGGCCGATCAGGTCGTTTCCTTTGCCGGTGCTGCCCCACCACGGCAACGATAGCGTGACGGAAAAATTGCGCTCGCCCGGCCCAAATGCGACCCATGAGCCGACGCTCGCAAGCGCGGCGACAATGGCGAGCCCCAGCAGGTATTGCAGCAACCGCAACACGAAGGGCGCGCTGGGCGGGAGGCCGCCGTCGGCATCGGTTGTTGGCGAGGCGGCGCTGAGCGCGAGCGTCAAACCCGCGAACAGGAAGGCCGCGCCCGCGCTTGTGACCACCCAGAGCGGTGCGTGTACGTCTTTTGCGTTCGACGTGATGATGCCGAGACCGATCAGGCAGATGAAGGCGCCCAGCGCCGCGACCAGCAGTCCGATGCCGAGCCGCCCGCGGGGACTGAGTTCTTTGTTATCGGTCATGCTAGGCATTGTCGGTGCCTCGAATGGTCCGACTTTACCTGCGGCAGATCGACAAGTTCCTAACGCCAGCGCGGTCGAGATACGGCCGCCCGCGCTGACCGGAGGTGGCCGGCCCGCCCGGAAGTGGCAGCATCTGGAACGTTAACCTTCATCGTTCGGCAATAGGATTGCGGGAGACTGCCGCGTTGCCGGTCAAAGGCTTCCTTAAATTGCCTTTTTGTGCTGTTTTCGTGCGGTTGGGGTGGCGTTTCTGATGCGAGAATTGCTCAACCGGTACGGACGATGAACGCAATCCTCGTCAAGATGTTCGCGACCGCGCTGACGATGAGCCAGGTCACCGCGGGCACCGACCCGATCAGGACACAGTTTGACCCGGTGCAGGACCGCGAAGCCGTGGCGCAGATTTTGCGCGACGGCTGCGCCCAGATGCGCAAGGCGTTCGATATCGAGGACATCAATCTCGACGACTTGATCTCAACCGCGATGGACGATCCCAAGGCGGTCGCCGGCGACATCAAGGCGTTCAAGGGCGTCGAATTCAACGATCTGTTCCTTGCCTACCGGCAGTTTTGCAAGAACGAAAAAGTGGACAACTTGCCGGTTGAGCTTGGCGAGGTCATCGCCTTCTACAACAAGGCGCTCGCCGATCTTCCCGACGACGCCAAGCTCAAAAGCCTCAAGCCGTCCGGCGCCTACGCCGTGCTCGACGGCAAGGGCGAGCGCTACACGGAAGTGTTCGAGGCGGACCGTCGCCGCATCTGGGTGCCGATCGCCGACATCCCGGCTCCCGTCCAGCAAGCCTTCGTCATGGCGGAGGACAAGCGCTTCTACCAGCACAAGGGCGTCGACGAGCGCGGCATCATCCGCGCGTTTATCACCAACATCGCCGAGCCGCGCCGGCCGCAGGGCGGTTCGACGATCACGCAGCAGGTCGTCAAGAACCTGCTGGTCGGCGACGACGTTACCTATGAACGCAAGATGCGCGAGATGGTCACCGCGTCGCGACTTGAGGCCCTGCTGTCGAAGTCCGAAATTCTCGAACTCTACCTGAATGCGATTTACCTCGGCCGCGGCTCCTGGGGCGCCGAAATGGCGGCGCGCAGCTATTTTGGAAAATCCGCGAAGGAGCTTTCGCTCGCCGAAGGCGCTTTATTGGCCGGCTTGGCCAAGGGGCCGAGCACCTTCAATCCCGAACGTCATCCCGACCGTGCCCGCGAGCGCCTTGCTTATGTGCTGGGGCGCATGAAGGCCGAAGGCGCCATCGATGCGGATGCGGCGCGGCAGGCGGGGGCAGCGCTGCCGCAGCTTGTCGCCTACGAGCGCGTGCGTCGCGACACCGGCTTCTATTTCCTCGATCAGGTCGCGCGCGAGGCCAAGGCGCTTGGCTTCGACGCGCTCAACGCCGGTTCTTCGGTCGTGCATTCGACGATCCAGCCGGAATTGCAGCGCGCCGCCGAGCTCGCGCTGCAGGACGGCCTTGCGCGTTACGAGCAGCGCGCGGGCCGCGCCAAATTCCAGGGCGCGGAAATCAATCTCGCGGAGGCGGTCGACAAGGCGCGCCAGGAGGAAGCCGCCTCGAAGCCCGCCTGGCAGCGCGCGCTCGAAGGCGCGCGGATGCCGCTCTACGACGTGCATTGGACACCGGCAATCGTGATCAGCACCGTCCGCGCCCGTGGTGGCGGCGGAGCGCTGCGCGTCGGGCTCGCGGATGGACGCGTGCTGCCGCTCTCCGGCGCGACGCGCGGTCTGGAACTCTTCGATGCCGTCTATGTCAGCGTCGATGGCGGCAAGGCCGGCCGCGCGCACTTGCGCAGCCGGCCGGTTGTGCAGGGTGCGGTCGTCGTGCTCGACAACAACACCGGCGCCATTCTCGCGGTTGCCGGCGGATTTTCGTATCCGCTGAGCCAGCTCAACCGCGCCACCCAGTCGCAGCGTCAGCCCGGCTCGACCCTGAAGCCGTTCACCTATCTCGCCGCGCTGCGCAAGGGCCTGCAACCGAATACGATCGTGCGTGACATGCCGCTGACGTTGCCGCCGATCGCAACCGACGGCGGCAGCCGTGCGCTGCTGTGGGGCGATCCGACGGACAAGGATTATTGGTCGCCGAGGAACTATGGCGGCGGCGGCGGCGGCGTGACGACGTTGCGGCGGGCGCTCGAGAATTCGAAAAATCTTGTAACCGCCAATCTGCTCGATGGCGCCATCGACACTTCGCCGGAGGACAGCCTCCGCCGCGTTTGCGAACTGACCATGGAAGCGCAGGTCTACAAGGAGTGCGTGCCGTACTATCCCTTTGTGCTGGGCGCACAGCCGGCGCGGCTCGTCGACATGTCCGCGTTTTATGCCGCCGTCGCCGGCGAGGGCGCGCGCCCCGCGCCGCATGCGATTGAATCGATCGAGCAGGGCGGGCGAACCGTCTATCGCAATACCAGCGCGCCGGTATGGCTGGGCTCGGCCGATCGGGCGGCGTTCTTTCAGCTCAAGAGCATGCTGCAGGGCGTGGTTGCGCGCGGGACGGCTGCATCGATGCACGCGCTGGCGCCCTATGTCGCCGGCAAGACCGGCACCAGCGACAATGAAAACGACGCCTGGTTCATCGGGTTCACCAACGAAGTCACGGTCGGGGTCTGGGTCGGCTATGACAATGCCGACGGCAAGCGCCGTACGCTCGGGTCCGGGATGACCGGCGCCAAGGTCGCCATTCCGATTTTTGAGCCGGTGATCAAGGCGGTGTGGGCGCATTACGCGCGCAAGACCGAACTGGCCAAGCCCTCGCTTGTCGCCGGGCGCCAGCTGATGACCGTACCGATCAATTTTCAGACCGGCGACGCCGTCCCGGCCAAGACGCCGAACGCTTTCACCGAATACCTTCGCGTGGACCCGACCGGCCAGGTCAAGGATACGCAGTATGATATCGTCTCCCGCGACGAGGCCACGGCGTCGCGTGGATATGTTTACGGCTATGGCGATGACGGCGACTTGTACGGGCCTTACGCGAACCGCGGCGAGGTCTACGTTCCGCAGGGCAGCTTTGTGCCGCCCGGCTCGATTTTCCAGGCCTTGCCGCGGCGGCCGCCGGCGCCGCTCCGGGGCGGAATTTTCAGCGATCAGGGCTGGTTCGAGCGCCAGGAAATCGAGCGCCAACGCCAGCGCCGGGTCGATCCGGATTATTTTTGGGGCCGGCGGCAATTCTTTTGAGCGATGGCTGCATGCGAATTGTCTTCGCCGTTGTTGCCGTGACCGCATGGACTTGCGTTGCCGCGCCCGCGCAGGAATTCCGGCTTGAGGACGTCGCGTCGGCGGCTGCAATCGCAGCGACGCGGATCGCACCGCGGACCGTGCTGTTCAGCGATCATCGGAACGGAGAATTGGTCGATCCGGCGACTGGATTGATCCGCTTTTCGGATTGGGGGCGCGCACGTCCGGATCAACGCGCGGCGCACGCGCTCTATCCCGGCTATGACGAACCCACGCTCGTCCCTGCGAACGGCATCGGCAAGGCGCGCAAGGTCAGGCT
>JBGPOB010000061.1:0-14379 GCA_041487815.1 Xanthobacteraceae bacterium
GCGGCGCTCCTTTGTGCCAAAAAATCGCAGGTCGTTGCCGCCAGGCTGCAGGATGACCAGTTTGGTTCCGTCAGGCACGGTCGCGTCAATGCGGGCCAGCATTCCGCCGGTCGTATCGAAATTGACGCCGGCGTTTTTGACGCGGGCATCGTAGCCATTCGCCCTGAGCATCGCCTGTAACACTTCAGGATAGGCGGCTTGCGGTCCGACCCCCCAACCCCAGGTGTTGCTGGCGCCGATTGCGACGATGTTGAGGGGCGCGGCTTCGACCGCAACGCAGGCAACGAGCGCGATCAGGATCGCGCCTATCGTTGCTGTCGCGATCTTGAAAAAAGCGAAATGCACGCTCGCGCCCCCGCTGCACAGAATAACTCACGCTATTGTCTAATCTACATATAGCGGGTGTTGAAATTGAATTTCAACGAAGACGTTCAGCCGTTGCCCGTCACACGTTCAACCTTTGTCGTCCGGCCGGACCGGTCTGGGCAACCCATGAAATTTGAGTTTTGCGCGGCGCGCGCATGATGCGGCGGGTACACGCAGGTCGGGCACAACGTTCGCCATCGTATTCGCCGACCGCTTGCCAGAGACTGGCGATCGGCAGGTCCGGGCATGTTAACATCATCCCATGAAGCGTTTAGCCGCCGCCGCATGGACCCGACCTGTGACGGGTTTGTTCGTCGCCATCGTTGTGATTGGCACCATGTTTTCAATAACGCCCGCTTCCGCACAGACGCGCACGCGCGAAGTTGTGCGCTATGACGATGTCGCTATCGACGTGATCGTGAACGGCGAGGGGCCGGCGGTGGTTTTCCTGCCGTCGCTGGCTCGCGATTCCGAGGATTACACGGAGGTGGCGGAGGGTCTTGCGGTCGCCGGATTTCGGGTGCTGCGGCCGCAGCCGCGCGGGATCGGCAAAAGCACCGGACCGCTCACTGAAATCACGCTGCATCATTTTGCGCGCGACATCGCGGAGGTGATCAAGGCGCTCGGAGGCGGGCGAGCCGTGATTGCAGGCCATGCCTACGGCAATTGGGTTGCACGCATGACGGCGGTCGATCATCCGCAGCTCGTTCGTGGCGTTGCGATCGTTGCCGCGGCATCAAAGCAGTATCCGCGCGAGCTGACCGCCGCAATCAACATCGCCGGCGACCCGACAAAGCCCGCGGCGGATCGCATCAAGGCCCTGCAATTCGCATTCTTCGCGCCGGGAAGCGATCCGAAAGTCTGGCTCACGGGCTGGCACCCCGAGGTGCGCGATGCCCAGCGCGCGGCAGCCGCCGCGGTCCGGCAGCGCGACTGGTGGTCCGGCGGAGCTGCGCCGCTGCTCGATCTTCAGGCCGCCAACGATCCGTTCAAGCCGGCCGACAAGCGGAACGAAATGAAGGACGAGTTCGGCGACCGGATTTCCATCGCGGTCATCCCGAACGCCAGCCACGCGCTCATACCCGAACAACCGAAGGCGGTTGTCGCGGCGCTGGCCGTCTGGATCAAAACGTTGCCTTAATCCATTGTCGAGTGTTGCGTGCCAGCAGCACATGTTAGCGTCAGACTAACGCCAAATACGGTGGATGTCGGTTTAGGCGGGCGAGGGGAGTAATGGCCGAGGACGACAAGGCCGCCGAACAATCGGCGTTTCCGGATGCGCGTTTGGTGTCCCAAGGCGCGATCTCCGACGAGGCGCTGCGCAAGGCCGAGTCCTTTATCGAGGCCGAAGAAGGCGCGGCCAACCGGCTCTCCGGCTGGGCCGGAACAATCGTCACCGCCATCGCCATCGCGATGACGTTGTTTCACCTCTATGCCGCCTACGACATCGTGCCGACGCAGCCGCTGCGCTACGCGCACGTCGCGTTTGTCCTGGTGCTGTGCTTCCTGCTGTTTCCGGTGGCCGCGCGCTTTCGCGATCGTATCCGCTGGTTCGATGTGATCGCTGCTGCCGTAGTGGTGGGCATCCTCGGCTATGCCATCCTTGGCGGCGAAGATTTTACCGATCGCGCGACGGGGCCGCTGAAGCTCGATGTGGCGCTCGGCATTATCTTCATCGTGCTGCTGCTTGAAGCCACGCGCCGAACCACTGGCCTGATCATGCCGGTGGTGGCGCTGTTGTTCATCGCCTACGCCATGCTCGGCCCGCACCTGCCGCCGCCGTGGACGCATCGCGGCTACGATGTGTCACGGCTGGTCGGACACCTGTTCATCACGCTCGAAGGCATTTTCGGCGTCGCGGTCGACGTGTCGTCGAGCCTGATCATCATGTTCACGATCTACGGCGCGTTTCTGCAGCATTCCGGCGCTGGAAAATTCTTCATCGATTTCTCGATGGCGCTGATGGGCGGCAAGCCGAATAGCGCCGGTCGCACGGTGGTGCTGTCGTCGTTCCTGCTCGGCGGTCCGTCGGGCTCCGGCGTCGCAACGACGGTGACCATCGGCGCCGTCGCCTATCCGATGATGCAGCGGGCGGGTTTCGAAAAGAATGCGGCCGGCGGATTGCTTGCAGCGGGTGGCCTCGGCGCCATTCTGTCGCCGCCCGTGCTCGGCGCCGCCGCGTTCCTGATCGCGGAGTTTCTCAAGATCAGCTATCTCGACGTCATCTGGATGGCGACGATCCCGACCTGCCTCTACTACCTGTCGCTCCTCTTCATGGTCGAGCTTGACGCCAAGCGCTTCGGCGCGGCCGCGGTTCCTTACGATAAGTCGGTGACGCTGTGGCAGATGACCAAGCGGCACGGATTTCACTTCACCTCGCTCGTCGCCGTCATTGTGTTCATGATCGTCGGCTATTCGCCCATGCTGGCCGTATTTTATTCCACCGTGATGTGCTTCGCCCTGAGCTTCCTTCGCTCCGACACCGCGCTCAAAGGCAAAAAGCTGGTGCGCGCGCTGGCGGACGGCTCGATCGGCGTGCTCAGTGCCGCAACCACCTGTGCTTCGGCCGGCATCATCGTCGGCGTCGTGACGCTCACGGGCCTCGGATTGAAATTTTCCTCGATCGTGCTCGACTACGCCGGTGGCAGTCTGCTATTGACCGCGCTCTACACGGCGCTGATCGTATGGGTCGTCGGTCTCGCAGTGCCGGTAACGGCCTCTTACATTATTTGCGCGGTTATCGCGGCGCCGGCGCTGATCAAGCTCGGCGTGCCGGATTTCGCGGCGCACATGTTCATCTTCTATTACGCCGTGTTGTCGGAAGTTTCGCCGCCGACGGCGCTGTCGCCGTTTGCCGCCGCCGCCATCACCGGAGGCGACCCCTACCGCACGACCTTGCAGGCATGGAAGTACACGCTGCCGGCCTTTCTGGTGCCGTTTGTCTTTATCCTGGATACTGACGGCATTGGCTTGCTCTTCAAAATTCCGAAAGACGGCTCCGCGCTCTCGATCGTGATCATTACGCTCAAGACTGCCGCGGGGCTCGCGGCGCTGGCGGCAGCAGCGCAAAACTGGGCGCTGCGGAAGAACAGCCCTGTCGAGCGGGTTCTTTTTGCACTCGCCGGCCTGCTGCTAATATTTCCGAGCCTGCTCGAAGCGCTGGCCGAGCAAATGACCGGCTACGACGTGCCGCACCCTGCGCCGCTCGGTCTGGTAATTGCGGCGGCGATCCTGCTCAAGCAATATTATGATATCCGCTCGGTCGCGGCGGCACGCAACTGAGCGAAAAGCCCCATCGACGGAATTGGGAGGACGACATGCGAAAACTGGCGCTTGCAATGGTGATTGGCGCGGTTGCGTTTGCAACGCCGGTCGCCATGGCGCAGCAGAAGACGCTGGCGATCGGCACTGGCGGCACCGGCGGCGTCTACTATCCACTCGGCGGCGGACTTGCCAATGTTCTGTCGAAGACGCTCCCGGGCGTCCAGGCTACGGCGGAAGTGACGGGCGGCTCGGTCGACAACCTCAAGCTGATCGGGTCGGGCCAGAGCGAAATCGGCTTCTCCATGGCGGATGCCGCGCTCGATGCGCTCAACGGCCAGGACAAGTTCAAGGGCAATCCGGTCGGCGTTCGCACCCTGTTGGTGCTCTATCCGAACCGCATGCACGTCGTCAGCATCGAGGGTACCGGTATCGTCAAAATGGCCGACCTCAAGGGCAAGCGCGTCTCGACCGGCTCGCCCGGCAGCGCCACCGAAGTCATGGCGTTTCGCGTCATTGAAGCCGCGGGCCTCGACAAGGACAAGGACATGAAGCGCGAGCGGCTTTCCGTTGCGGAGTCCGTCAATGCGCTCAAGGACCGCAAGATCGATGCGTTCTTCTGGGTAGGCGGCCTGCCGACGGCGTCCGTTACCGACCTCGGCGCGACGCCAGGCGTCAAGATCGCAATGGTCGATCACGCCGATACCGTCGAAAAGATGAACGCCAAGTACGGCCCGCTCTATGCCGCAGGCATAATTCCCGCCAAGACCTATCCCGGCCAGGACGCCGACAACAAGATTGTCGTCGTGTGGAACATTCTCGTCACCAGCGACAAGATGCCTGACGACATGGCTTACAATGTGGTCAAGACGGTGTTCGACAAGAAAAGCGATCTGGTCGCCGTCCACAAGGAAGCAATGGCGATCGAATATGCGTCCCAGCTTAAAGCCAATTCGCCGATTCCCTGGCACCCCGGTGCGCTCAAATACTTCGCCGAGAAGGGCGTCAAGATGTGAATGATATGGCGCCCCTTGCGCCATCGCGCCGCACGCTCACCTGGTGGTTCGGGCTGATGGCGCTTGGCGGTCTGGCGTTCGGCCTCAATGCCGAGCGCCGGCCGTTCGGCAACGACATTCTTGCCCATCCGCTGATTGTGTTCTTCCTCGCCGTCGGCGCGGGGCTGCTGGTGCTGCGCATCATCCTGCGCCGGCCGGTGCCTGAAATATTGCCCGAACGGATTTTGATGAGGGGCTGCGCCGTCGGGGTTGCCACGTTCCTCGCCGGAAACTGGATTGCCTCCATCCTGATGCGTTGATCGCAAACAAGAATCGCGCCGACCGGCCCGGATTAACGGCCTATCAAGGTTACTTCCGTAATTTGGTTGATTGTTGGCAAACGGCAACACTGCAATTTTAATGATTGCCGGACGATCGTGTTTGCCATGTAAAGCGCGGTCTCCAGGACAATCCATCGATCTTGCGCCGCGCTCGGAGAGTTGTAGTTGCGTAGCGTTGCGTGAGGGCAGATGCGGTTGCGGCGTAGAAGGCCGAGGCGGGCGCGACCCGCCTTTGGCATTACTGTTTCGATGCTGGTGCTGATGCCGACGCCGGTTGGGCTGCAAGACCTCGCAGCACTGATCGCGCGCCAGCCCTTCGTCTCGGAACGCGTGCGCCAACACCTGATCGCCTCGCCGTTCGGCACCATCCATGCCGCAACCTTCAGCATGCCGCGGCCGATTGGCAGCGCCATTCCGCAAGTTCCGGGCTACACGCTGGCGGGCCTTGAGCTGCGCGAGAACGATGTCACCGGCTCGATCGGCAGCCGACGATTTTTCGGAGCGATCGACACCGAACCGAAACGTATTTTCCCCTCGGTCGATCGCGCGGCCAAGGGCGATCGCCTCGTCCCGGCGGAGCACGCGGAACCGGCCGCGCAGCCCGAACCGCCGGCACTGCTGCCAACGACCGACACGCCGGGTGAGGGCAGCGCGCTCGAATTCACGCCGCTCTACGATATTTCCTTGTCGTTGGAACTGCGTCCACAAATTCCTTTGGCGGAATTTTCCGATCATCCGTCGCCGGAAGTCGCTTCCGTTCCACGATCTGACGCTGCCGCAGCAAGCGAAATCGCCGCACGCGACGACAGCGGAACCCCGTCATTTGGCGACGACAATCCGCTCATGATGACCGCGCGCGCCTATTTCGGCATCGAGCCGATGGGCGGCAGCGCCCACGCCATCGAGCCTTGGGCGCCCGGCGCGACGCCGATCCTGGAATCGCCCGACGCCAACGATCCCGATTTTAAGAAGCTCGGCGCGCATGCTCCGGGCGCGGCCGGCGAAACAATCGCCGGCAAGGGCGAGGTCACCGGCGCCGGCAAACATCCGCGCAGCCCGGCGGAGCGTCTGGGTCTTGCGGGTCCAGCGCGCGCAAAGGCTGAAAAATGCCTTTCCGAGGCCGTTTACTTCGAGGCACGCGGAGAACCGGTCAACGGTCAGATCGCCGTTGCCCAGGTCGTCTTGAACCGAGTGTTTTCCGGGTTCTATCCGACGACTGTATGCGGCGTCGTCTACCAGAACGCCCACCGGCATCTGGCCTGCCAATTCACATTTGCCTGCGACGGCATCCCCGATCGCGTGACGGAGCCCGATGCCTGGGTCCGCGCCAGGGAGATCGCGCGTGAGGCGCTCGACGGTAAGCTGTGGCTTAAGCAGGTCGGCAAGGCGACGCATTACCATGCCTACTGGGTGCGTCCGAATTGGGTTGCCGAAATGATGCGGATGCACAAGCTCGGCGTGCACACTTTCTATCGGCCGCGCGCCTGGGGCGATGGCGCCGAAGCGCCGGTGTGGGGCGATCCGGTCGCGACCGCCGCGGCCGCAGAAAAGTTGTGATTAAACGCGATCGCTAAATCGTAATGTCGAGCGCGACGTCGAGATTGGGCGCCGAATGCGTAATTGCGCCCGACGACAGATAATCGACGCCGGTCGCGGCGACCGTGGCGGCGGTTGCGTGCGTGATCCCACCCGAGGCTTCCAACACCAGCCTGCCGGCGGTCATTTCGACGGCCTTTTTCATCGTCGACGGATCCATGTTGTCGAGCAGAACGACGTCGGCAAGGCCGTTATCCAGAACCTCCCGAAGCTGATCGAGCGTGTCCACCTCGATCTCGATTTTGACGAGATGGCCGGCGCTTGCGCGCGCGCGCATGAGCACGGCGCGAATCCCGCCCGCGACGGCGATGTGATTGTCCTTGATCAGGATGGCGTCATCGAGTCCGAAGCGGTGATTGAAGCCGCCGCCGCAGCGCACGGCGTATTTTTGCAGCGCGCGTAGCCCCGGCGTTGTTTTGCGGGTGCAACAAATGCGCGCCTTGGTGTGTGACACTAGGCGCACGAACTCCGCGGTCGCGGTCGCGACGCCGGAGAGGTGCCCGAGAAAGTTGAGCGCCACGCGCTCGGCGCCGAGGATGGCGCGCGCATCGCCGGCGACTGTCATTAGCGCCGACTTCGCCGCTGCCGTGTCGCCGTCGCGGGCGTGGCCGGAAATTTCGATGGCCGGGTCGAGCGCGCGAAACGCGGCCTCAACGAGCGGAAGCCCCGCGATCACGCCGGGCTTGCGCGCGACGACGACGGCGCGGCCGCGCGTGCGATCCGGAACAGTCGCGACCGATGTCACGTCGCCGGCGCGTCCAAGATCCTCGTCGAGCGCGCGTGTCACGGCCTCGCCGATGACCAGCGGCGAGATGAATGCGTC
Source organism: Xanthobacteraceae bacterium (assembly GCA_041487815.1). Classification (GTDB taxonomy): domain Bacteria; phylum Pseudomonadota; class Alphaproteobacteria; order Rhizobiales; family Xanthobacteraceae; genus CANJBX01. The sequence continues at coordinate 7,383 of JBGPOB010000061.1, forward strand.
GGGGCAGAGGAACTGGCTCGTCATGTGGGGGACTGCGCTGATAGGGCCTCTAATGCCATGGTTTATTGTGAATCGACAACGCTACGCAGCGGCAATCAGGCCGGTGTCGAAGGTCGCACGCGCGCGCTGCGCGATCCCGACGGCATCATCGAGCTTCATCAGCGACCGCCTGGCAAGCGATGGGTCAAGTTGAGGATAATCGCTGCGAAAATGCGCGCCACGGCTTTCGCGACGATCGTAGGCGGCGGCGGCGATCAGCAGCGCGCTGGTTGCGGCATTGCGCAGAGAGGCCGACGGCGCATCTCGTTCAATCGCGGTGATCATTGATAGCGCGCGAGCAAGGCCAAGCCCATCGCGGACGACACCGACGTTGGCCGACATCAACGCGCGCAGTTGGCGCTCGGCCGCGGTTGCTGCGGCGGCGGGAGCAACAATCGTTGTCTCGCCCGCAACTACTCGCGCAGGACCGCTGTTGCCCAGATCGCTGATGTCCGCGGCAACACGCGCGCCAAATACCACAGCCTCCAGTAGCGAGTTGGAGGCCAGTCGATTGGCGCCGTGCACGCCGGTGGCGGCAACTTCACCCACCGCCCAGAGATCCGCGAGCGACGAACGGCCGCGCTCGTCAACAGCGACACCGCCCATGTGGTAGTGCTCGGCCGGCGCGACCGGAATGAGATCGCGCGCCGGATCGATCCCGGCGGATATGCAGCTGGCATGCACGGAGGGGAAACGCGCCGCGAATTGTGAACCGATGGCCTGGCGTGCATCCAGAAATGCGCCGCGGCCGGCGGCAATTTCCGCAAATACGGCGCGAGCGACGATGTCGCGCGGCGCCAGTTCGGCGTCGGCGTGAACGCCCAGCATGAAGCGCTCGCCGCGATTGTTGACGAGCGTCGCGCCTTCGCCGCGCAGCGCCTCGGTCGCCAGCGGCGCCGGATCGCGGCCGATGGCGATTGCGGTCGGGTGGAATTGCACGAATTCGGCATCCGCGATCATCGCGCCGGCGCGTGCCGCTATGGCGAGGCCGGTTCCGCGCGCCTCGGGCGGATTGGTCGTAACCGCGTAGAGCGCGCCGACGCCGCCGGTCGCGAGCACGAGGGTGTGTGTCGGCAACGTCACAACCTTGTTCTCGTCTGTTGCGCGGGCGCGCAATCCAACGACCCGCCCGTCGGCGGTCAACAAATCCTCGGCGACGAGGCCACTCTGGACGCGAATCGACGGCGTGTTGGCGACTGCCGCTGTCAGCGCGGCCATGATCGCGGCGCCGGCCTGATCGCCTTTCACCCGCACGATGCGGCGCGCGCTGTGGGCGGCCTCGCGCGAGACCAAGAGATGCCCTTCGAGATCGCGGTCGAACGGTACGCCGTAGCCGAGAAGATCGCGCACGCGCTCGGGCGCCTCGCGCGCCATGGCCAGCGCGCGGCCCTCGTCCACGATGCCGGCGCCGGCGGCGATCGTGTCGCGCGCGTGGGCTTCCGGGGTGTCGCCTTCGGAGACCGCGGCGGCGATGCCGCCTTGCGCCCAGACGCTCGATGCACCGGTGCCGAGCGGAGCGGCGGTGACGAGCGTGACCGGGCGAGGCGCAAGCTTGAGCGCGCAGAACAGGCCTGCCAGCCCGCCGCCGACGATGGTGACATCATGATCCATGGTCACGCGTCCCTTCGGCCCGCGCACGCGCCGCTTCAGCTCTTGAGGTAGATCATGCGTTCGACGGCGCGCCGCGCCTTCTCGGCAATGACCGGATCGACCGTGACCTCTTCCTGCATGTAGACGAGGCTGTCGAGAATTTTGGGCAGCGTGATCCGCTTCATGTGCGGGCACAGGTTGCACGGCTGCACGAATTCCACGTCGGGGAGCTCTACCTTCACGTTCGACGCCATCGAGCACTCGGTGACCATCACGACCTTGCGCGGATGCTTGTTGCGAACCCAGTTGATCATTGCCGACGTGGAGCCGGTGAAGTCGGCTTCCGCCAGCACGTCCGGCGGGCATTCCGGATGCGCGATGATCTGGATCGACGGGTCCGCCTCGCGATACTTGCGCAGTTCCTCCGCGGTAAAGCGCTCATGCACTTCGCAGTGGCCCTTCCAGGCGATGATCTTCACCTTGGTCTGGGAGGCCACGTATTTGGCGAGGTATTCATCCGGCAGGAAGATCACGCGATCCGCCCCCAGGCTTTCGACCACGTGAACGGCGTTCGACGAGGTGCAGCAGATGTCGCTCTCGGCTTTGACGTCGGCCGAGGTATTGACGTAGGTGACGACCGGAACGCCGGGAAAGCGCTCGCGCAAAAGCCGCACGTCCGCGCCGGTGATCGAGGAGGCGAGCGAACAGCCGGCCTTGCTGTCGGGAATCAGCACGACCTTGTCGGGATTGAGAATCTTCGAGGTCTCGGCCATGAAATGCACGCCGCACTGGACGATGATCCCGGCCTTGGTTTTCGCCGCCTCGCGCGCCAGCGCCAGGCTGTCGCCGACGAAATCGGCGACGCAATTGTAAATTTCAGGCGTCTGATAGTTGTGCGCCAGGATAACGGCGCCGCGCTCGGCCTTGAGCTGGTTGATGGCCTTGACGTAGGGCGCGAAGAACGGCCATTCGACCGAAGGCACGACGTCCTTGATGCGCGCGTAGAGGGGCGCGGTTTCGGCGGCGACCTGCTCGTTCCACGCCAGCGACGGCATCGGCAGCACGCCGTATCGGCGCGCGGCCAATGAAGCGCCGGCCGGAACGGCCATGGGGGGACGAAATTCCTCGGGCGTCGGCCCAAAAGTTTCGATGATTGGCACACCAGCCTCCCCGCGTACATATGCTCTTATTGAGCATATTTAGGGACCAAAAGAACCGGCTGAGCGCCGGCGACTTTTTGTTCCGCAGCCGCAGTGCCGCGGAGGTTATCCTCAGTTCGAGCAAATCCTATATAGCATCATCGAGCCGCCACCGCTACCCCCCGCTGCAACCCGAAGTCATGCGCGTCACGCATTTGTGTTGCCGCGTCACTGGCGATTGGGCACGGCGAACCAAAGCTCTAAACAGGTCAGCAACGCTGACTCGCCAATCCTGCTGCCGGGAGCTTGCCCATGACTGCCGTCACCGAAACGCGCTCCCGCACGCAGCGCCTTCCCGTGCCGGGATGGCGCACTGCCACGGTCGTCATCGTCTGCGGCAGCCTGATCGCGATGCTGAGCTTTGGGCCGCGCTCCTCGCTTGGACAATTCCTCACCCCGCTGTCGCTGACCAACGGTTGGGGCCGCGATGTGTTCTCGCTGGCGATCGCGATTCAGAATTTGCTTTGGGGTATCGGCCAGCCAGTGGCGGGTGCGATCGCCGACAAATTCGGTGCGCCGCGCGTCCTGTCGGCGGGCGCAGTCCTTTACGCGGCTGGACTTGCAATGATGGCCTATTCCGACACGCAGGGCGCGTTGAACATATCCGCCGGCGTGCTGATCGGCTTTGGTCTATCCGGCTGCTCGTTTTCGCTGGTCATAGCCTCGCTCGGCAAGCTGGTGCCGGAAGACAAGCGCATGATGGCGTTCGGCATCGGCACCGCGGCGGGATCGTTCGGACAATTTCTATATTCACCGTTGGCGCGGCTGTTGATCGACAGCATCGGGTGGCAATCGACGCTGGTCGTGTTCGGAGGCCTGCTGATGCTCATTCTGCCGCTGTCATTGGCGCTGGCCACGCCGCCGGACGCCACCGCCGCCGGCGGCCGCGCGATGTCGCAGCAAACCGCGCGGCAGGCGCTCGTCGAGGCCTGCGGCCATCGCAGCTACCGCTTGCTGGTCATCGGATTTTTTACTTGCGGCTTTCAGCTCGCGTTCGTGACCGTGCATTTGCCGGCTTACCTGATCGATCGCGGCCTCTCGGCGCAAGTCGGCGCCATGACCATCGGGATCATCGGCCTCTTCAACATTTTCGGTGCGCTGCTGTCAGGCTATCTCAGCGCCCGCATGCCGAAACGGTATGTGCTGTCGATGATCTATTTCGGCCGCGCGCTCGCTATTATTGCCTTCGTTATGCTGCCTGCGAGCCCGGCCTCGGCCCTCGTGTACGGCGCCGTGACCGGCTTGCTCTGGCTCTCCACAGTGGCGCCGACGAACGGTCTCGTGGTCGTCATGTTTGGCACCCGCTGGCTGGCCATGCTTGCCGGCGTCGCGTTTGTCAGCCATCAGGTCGGTGGTTTTCTCGGCGTCTGGATCGGAGGCTTTGCATTTGAGCAAACCGGGTCATATGATTTGATCTGGTGGCTGTCGGTACTCTTCGGCGTGATGTCGGCGCTCATCAATCTACCGATTGTCGAAAAACCGGTTGCGCGGCTGGCCGCGCAACCAGCATAGTTTTTATTCAGGCCGCACGCGTGACCCTCGTTCACCTTTACGTTACGGCGGCAATGATCGGCTGGCGTTGCGGCTAAGAGCGAATAATTGCGTCTTCACCCGTCATTTTGTTGCGGAGCGGTCCATGGCAGTCATCGCGCAGTCTCCCGCCCGACGCTTCGGCTGGCAGACGCCCGCCGTCGTCATCGCAGCCGGCTGCCTCATCGGAATTCTGAGCTTCGGTCCCCGGTCCGGATTGGGATTCTTCCTGACGCCGATGTCTTCGACCTACGGCTGGGGCCGGGAAGTGTTCTCGCTGGCGTTGGCGATCCAGATGCTGTTGTGGGGCGCGGCACAGCCGCTCGCCGGCGCGCTTGCCGATCGGTTCGGGCCAGTCCGGGTGCTCAGCGGCGGCGCAATGCTCTATGCGCTTGGGCTCGTGTCCATGGCCTATTCGACGACGCCGGGCATGCTGCATCTCACCGCCGGCGTGGTGATCGGCTTCGGGCTCGCCGGCGCTTCCTTCACCATCGTGATCGGCGCGTTCGGACGGCTGATGCCGGAAGCCTGGCGCACGCTCGCCTTCGGCGCCGGAACCGCGGCCGGGTCGTTCGGGCAATTTCTGTTTTCGCCATTGTGCGTAGCCTTGATCGACGGATACGGGTGGCAGTCCACGTTGGTCATTCTCGCCGGGATCGTGCTGCTGATCGTGCCATTGTCGATCGCGCTTGCGTTCCCGCGGCGCGAGCGCGCGTCCGGACCTGGTGCGCAACGCCAGTCGTTGGCGCAGGCTCTCTCCGAGGCCTTCGGTCATCGCAGCTACGTTCTGCTGGTGCTTGGCTTCTTCACCTGCGGCTTTCAGATTTTCTTTATCAGCGTTCACTTGCCGGCCTACCTCATCGACCGCGGCCTGCCGGCCAGCATCGGCGGCTGGACGCTCGGCACCATCGGCTTGTTCAACATATTCGGGGCGATCGGTGCGGGCTGGCTCGCCGGATTCCTGCCCAAGCGCTACATGCTGTCGTTCATCTATTTTGGGCGCGCGGTGGCGATTCTTGTCTACATCATGCTGCCGCCCAACGCGGTCACGACGCTGATCTTTGGCGCGGTACTCGGTCTGCTGTGGCTGTCGACGGTGCCGCCGACCTCCGGGCTCGTGGCGGTCATGTTCGGCACACGCTATCTCGCGACGCTGTTCGGCTTCGCGTTCTTCAGCCATCAGGTCGGCGGATTCCTCGGGGTGTGGCTTGGCGGCGTGTTGTTCGAGCGCACCGGTTCCTATGACGCGGTGTGGTGGCTTGCGATCCTGTTCGGCGTTCTCTCGGCGGTGATCAATCTTCCGATCGTGGAGAAGCCGGTAGCGCGGCTCGCGCCCAGCACGGCGTGACGCGGGCGCGCGGCATCATCTCGAACTGCCGGCATTCCACAATGATCCGCGTTGCCGTGCGCCGCGTGACTCGGCCCCATTCTGTCAAATATGATGCATTCGAGGAGCTGACAGGAAGGAAAGTCACGTGACGAGTTTCAAGGCGATCGTTATTTCCAAGGCGGACGGCGGGCAAAACACTGCCCTGACCGACTTCGACGAGAACGATTTGATGGAAGGCGACGTCACCTTCCGCGTCGAATGGTCGACCGTGAATTACAAGGACGGCCTCGCCATCACCGGAAAGGCTCCCGTCGTGCGGCGCTATCCGATGATCGCCGGCATCGATGGCGCCGGCACCGTCGAAACCTCGTCGCATCCCGCCTTCAAGCCCGGCGACAAGGTCATCCTCAACGGCTGGGGCTGCGGTGAAACCCATCTCGGAAGCTACGCCGCCAAGGCGCGCGTCAAAGGTGACTGGCTGGTGCCGCTGCCGGCGGGAATGAGCGCGCGCGCGTCAATGGCGATCGGCACGGCCGGTTATACCGCTATGCTGGCGGTGCTCGCGCTTGAGAAACACGGTTTGACACCCGCAAGCGGACCGGTCGTTGTCACCGGCGCCGCGGGCGGCGTGGGGTCGGTTGCCATTGCGCTGCTTGCTGGGCGGGGGTTCAACGTCATCGCATCGACCGGGCGCAAGAACGAGGCTGAATACCTCAAGCGACTGGGCGCAGCCGAAGTGATCGGGCGCGAGGAACTCGCCGGCACGCCGCGTCCGCTGGCGAAGGAGCGCTGGGCCGGCGGCATTGATTCGGTCGGATCGACGCCGCTAGCGAACGTGCTGTCGATGACCAGATATGGCGGCGCGGTGGCGGCCTGCGGACTGGCCGCGGGCATGGACCTGCCGACCTCGGTGGCGCCGTTCATCCTGCGGGGGGTGTCGCTGTTGGGCGTCGATTCGGTGATGTGCCCGCTGCCGCTGCGCCGTATCGCGTGGGCGCGGCTGGCGAGCGACCTCGACCCCGGAAAACTCGATGAAATCACGGGCGAAATCGGCCTTGCCGATGTTATTGGAGCGGCTCCGCGTTTGCTCGCGGGCGAGGTCCGTGGGCGCCTTGTCGTCAAGATTGACTGACCGCCGGCTGCGAGGTTGAATCCATCCCGCGATGTCTTGCGCGACGCCGTATGGTAAGGGTTCGCTTAAGGATTTAAGGTAACGTGAGGTAAAGAATGGGGTTGCGTATGCAGTTGCGTCATGTCTTTGCCGTAGCGGGATTTTCGCTGGCGTTGCCGGCCTACGCCGGCGATGTCC
>JBGPOB010000062.1:0-14329 GCA_041487815.1 Xanthobacteraceae bacterium
CTGTCGGGCGAATTTGCGCAGAAGGCCGCGGGTCTTGAAGCTGAAATTCAGGCGCTGGCCGGCGAGGCGTTCAATCCCGGCAGCCCGAAGCAACTCGGCGATATCCTGTTCGGCAAGATGAAGCTGGAGGGAGGCACCAAGACCAAGACCGGCCAATGGTCGACCTCGGCCTCCGTGCTCGAAGACCTCGCCGAAGCCGGGCAGGCGCTGCCGCAGAAAATCCTCGACTGGCGGCAGGTGACGAAGCTCAAGTCGACCTACACCGACGCGCTGCCGGGCTTCGTTCACCCCACGACGCATCGCGTGCACACGAGCTACGCTTTGGCTGCGACCACGACCGGCCGCCTGTCGTCGTCGGAACCTAATTTGCAGAACATTCCCGTGCGCACCGAGGAGGGCCGCAAGATCCGCCGCGCCTTTGTCGCCGACAAAGGGCACAAGCTCGTGTCCGCCGACTATTCGCAGATCGAATTGCGTCTCATCGCCGAGATCGCCGAGATCGCCGCGCTGAAAAAGGCGTTCCGCGACGGCCTCGACATTCACGCGATGACCGCGTCGGAAATGTTCGGCGTGCCGGTGAAGGACATGCCGGGCGAAGTGCGCCGCCGCGCCAAGGCGATCAACTTCGGCATCATCTACGGCATCTCCGCGTTCGGGCTCGCCAACCAGCTCGGCATCGCGCGCGAGGAAGCCGCGGCCTACATCAAGAAATATTTCGAACGCTTCCCCGGCATTCGCGACTACATGGAGGAGACCAAGGCCTTCGCCAAGAAGCACGGCTATGTGCAGACGCTGTTCGGGCGGAAATGCCATTACCCCGACATCGTCAATTCAAATCCCTCGATCCGCGCCTTCAACGAGCGCGCCGCCATCAATGCGCGCCTGCAAGGCACCGCCGCCGACATCATCCGCCGCGCCATGATCCGCATGGACGACGCGCTGGCGAAAAAGAAGCTCAACGCGCAAATGCTGCTACAGGTCCACGACGAGCTGATTTTCGAGGTTCCCGACGGCGAGGTGGCCAAGACGCTGCCGGTCGTTAGAAAGGTGATGGAGGACGCGCCGCTGCCGGTATTGTCGCTTGCGGTGCCGTTGCAGGTCGATGCCCGCGCGGCCGACAATTGGGACGAGGCGCATTGAGTTGTTGATGGCAAACGAGTGTCCGTGGTCTTGTCGAACGCGTGCCGGTAGACTGGTTAAAGACCTTGGCAAGGACAATCGATGGCCGCTGCATTGAAAACCCAAGCGCCTTCCGGTAGCCGCGCCCGCCTCGCTGACATCATCTTCAAGCGCTCGTTCGGGCGCGGAGCGGTGACGCTGGCGTCGGGGCGCAAGAGCGATTTCTATTTCAATCTCAAGCCGACCATGCTCGATCCCGAAGGCGCCGCGTTGCTGGCCGAGCTGACGCTTGAAGCGCTCGCCAATGACGCGATCGACTATGTCGGCGGGCTCGAAATGGGAGCGGTGCCGATTGTCGGCGCGATCGCGCAATTGAGCTTTCTCAAAGGCCGGCCGATCGCGGCGATCTTCGTGCGCAAGAAGCCGAAGGAGCACGGCGCCAAGCTCGCGGTGGAAGGTCTTGCGCAAGGCGAAACGCTGAAAGGTAAGCGCGTCGTCGTCATCGAGGACGTGACGACCACGGGCGGCTCCGCGATGCAGGCGGTCGAAGCCGTCCGCGACGCCGGCGGCGAGGTCGTTCTGGTGTTCACCATGGTCGACCGCGAGGAAGGCGCCGACGCGGCGTTGAAAGCCGCCGGCCTGCCGTTCCGTTCGCTGTTTCGCGCCGGCGAATTTCTGCGCCGGTGAAGGATGCGCGCGAGGGGCTCGTCGCCTGACTGGGTATTGTTCCTCTGGTGTGGTCTTTGCAGCCCGCTCATTCCCGCGGAAGCGGGAATCCAGTGAGGGAACCCCGGAAGTCGTGGCCTGGGTCCCCCGCCTGCGCGGGGACGAGCGGATCGCAACAATGTTCACCTTCCACGGGCTGCGCTGCAACATCGCCTCAACTCGTCGGCCCGCGCCGCCGCGCGATGACGTGCCGGTAGAGCGCCTCGATGGCATCCGCCGCGTGCTCTTGCGAGAGTTTTTCCAGGTCGTAGACATAACGCTCGCGCCCGCGCGCAAACATCTCCATCAATCGCGCAGCCATCGCGTCGCCTTCGCCAGTGCCTTCGACGTTGTCGACCCAAAGCACGCGCTCGTCGGTGACAAATTCGCTCGGCCCCAGCGTGCGCGTCAGGACCAGGGGACAGCCGGCGGCCATTGCCTCGAGAATCGCGAGCCCAAACGCTTCGTTCTGCGCCGCGCTGATGAAGGCATCGATGCCGAGGTAATAAACCGCCATGTCCTCCAGCGTCCCGGCCAGGATGACGCGCGCATCGCCGGCGGCCGACTGCGCAATTTCCTCGCTTTGCGGACCGTCGCCGGCGATCACCAGCCGCACCGGCTCATTGCCCGCCGGAAACGCGCGCCGGAATTGCCGCACCAGCCGCGCCATACCTTTTTCCGGCACCAGCTGGCCGGCGCTGCCGAAGACGTACACATCGTTGTCCTCCGACCACGCCCGCCGTTGCCGCGCGATGAACGCGTCGCTCGTTTCCGTCAGCGCATCCGCGATGGCGGTCGGGACCCAATTGTGGACGACCGCGACTTCGCCCGAGAAATTCTCAATCGTCGTGCGCTGCCACGCGGAAACGCAAATCAGGCCGTCGCAGTTACCCACCTCGAAAGCGTCGTAGGCGCCGTGCAGCGTAGCAACATGCGGAATGCCGAGCGCTTCCGCCTCCTTGCCAATGCGGCGCGCCGCCGGATTGCGATGTGTGTGCACGACATCGGGTCTGAATCGCAGAAAGGCCCAGCGCGCAAACCAACGATGCAGCGCGATCGGCGCCCAGCGTGGGATGATGGCGATCCGCATGGTGCCGGCGCCGACGGTATTGGCAAGCGCAACAGACTTGCGCATCTCGCGCGCGCAAGCCGACCAACTGTCGTGGATCAATACTTCGACGTCGTTGCCGTCGCGCGCCTGTTCGGCGGCGAGCTCGGCGCAATAGCGCTCGCTGCCGTAAAATCCTCGGCTCAGGTTGGCATGCAGGATTTTCATGACGCCGGCACACCATGCGCCGGATGTGCGACCGCGGCGGCGCTATTTCTTCTTTCGTTTGCCGGGCGACGGCCTGCGCCGCGAAGGTCGCGCGCGCGATGCGGGCTTCTTGGCGCGCGCGGCGGAAGCGCTACGCGCAGGCTTCGCCGGCAAAATTGCGATCGCCTCGGTTTCAAGCAGCGCGCCAGCGCGCGCCAGCGCGGTGATCTGGATGGTCGTGCTCGCGGGCGGCGCGGCGGTGTTGAGATACTGGTCGCGCACTTCGCGAAAAATCGGCAGGTACGACAAGTCGGTCAGATAATTGTTGAGCTTGACCACGTCCTTGAAGGTGGCCCCGACTTCCGCCAGCGCGGCCTTGATATTCTCAAACGTCTGCATGGCCTGTGCCCGGAAATCGCCGGCCTGACCGACAATCTTGCCGCCGACGTCGAGACCAAGCTGACCGGCAATATAGACGATCCGTCCGGGACCCGTCGCCTCGACCACGTGGGTGTAGCCCGGCGGCTTCGAGATCGTTTTCGGATTTAGAAAGCGCGGATTGGCAGCCATGGTCGCTCTCCCTGATGATGCCGCAAGTGTCGCTGCACTACGGCGCTTTGGATTGAAGCACGATCGCCGGCGCGCCGTCTGCGCACCTTTGACGATCGGTTATCTGACTTGCGGTTACCTGACTTGCCCGCCGTTGCTTGACTTGCTCGCGGCGTTGCCTGAGCTTGCGGGGAAATGAGATCGGGGACAAGTCCTTTGACGCCGGCAGCGGGACCCCCTGACAAATCGGGGGGGATTGGATGACCGCGCACGCCGCATCGCACGTCTACTTCGGATTGAGCCCATTGTGGGTCTCGACCTGCCTGCTGGCGATCACCTACGGCGTCATTATTTCCGAGAAGGTCAACCGCTCAATCGTCGCACTGGTCGGCGCGGGCCTGATGGTGGTCGTTGGCGTTCTCGACCAGGACGAAGCCATCAAGGGCATCGATTTCAACACCATCGGCCTGCTCACCGGCATGATGATCCTGGTGTCGATCTCGCGGCGTTCCGGCATGTTCGAATTTATCGCGGTATGGGCGGCGCAGGCCGCCAAGGCCCACCCGGCGGGCATTCTGTTTATCCTGCAGATTGCGACGGCCGTGCTGTCGGCGTTTCTCGACAATGTCACGACCGTGCTGCTGGTCGTGCCGGTGACGATGAGCATCACCAAGACGCTTGAGGTGCCGGTCTATCCTTATCTGTTTGCCGAAATATTCGCGTCGAACATCGGCGGCACCGCGACGTTGATCGGCGATCCACCCAACATCCTGATCGGTTCCCTGGCCGGTCTCGATTTCAATGCCTTCGTTGTTCACCTCACGCCGGTGATCGTCGTCGTGATGATGGCGCAAGCGGTGATGATTCATGCAGTCTGGGGCCGCGAGCTGCGCGCAATACCGGAGGCCGAGGCGCGCGTGATGGCGCTCGAACCGGCGCTCATGATCAAGGACTGGGTTTTACTGCGGCAATCGCTGGTTGTCTTGTGCGTGGTCATGATCGCATTCGTGCTGGCGCGCCCGCTGCACCTCGAGCCCGCGACGATTGCGATGCTGGGCGCCGCCGTCCTGATGCTGCTCGACAACTGGACCCATCACACGGAGAAGGCCAGCCATAACATCCATCAAACCTTCGGCGATGTGGAATGGATCACGATTTTTTTCTTCATTGGACTGTTTGTCGTTGTGCATGGCGTTGACGTCGGGGGCTTGCTCCGTCTGTTGGCCGACCAGCTCGTCGTCGCGACCGGCGGCAGCATGGCGACGACCGGATACGCCATTTTGTGGGCGTCGGCGGTTTTGTCGGCCATCGTCGACAATATTCCGTTTGTCGCAACCATGATTCCCCTGATCAAAAGCATGGCGCCGGCATTCGGCGGGCCGGACAAGATCGAGCCGCTGTGGTGGTGCCTGTCGCTCGGCGCCTGCCTCGGCGGCAACGGCACATTGATTGGCGCGTCGGCAAACCTGACCGTCGCCGGCATCGCCGAACGCAACGGCGTGCCGTTCAGCTTCATGAAATATACGCTCTACGCGTTTCCGATGATGATCGTCTCGGTCGCGATCTGCCATGTCTATATCTGGTGGCGCTATTTCTAGAGGATGCCGCCAGATGCACCGCTCGTCCCCGCGCAAGCGGGGACCCAGCTTCTGGATTCCCGCTTACGCGGGAATGAGTGGGCTGTTGGTTGGCGCGCGCGATGAGGGCTACGTTGTGAGCGCAGCTACCGCATATTCCGCGATCGAGAGTGCGCTGGTGAGGCCGGGGGATTCGATCCCGAACAGATGCACCATGCGCGGCAGGCCATGCTGGCGCGGCGTGTCGATGACGAAATCTGCCGCGGGCTCGCCCGGGCCGGTCAGTTTCGGCCGGATGCCGGCGAAGTCGGGAACCAGCGAATTGTCCGGCAGGCGCGGCCAATAGCGCCGGATCGCGGCATAGAATGCGGCCGATCGCGCGGGGTCGACGCGGAAATCCATGCTGTCGATCCATTCGACGTCGGGGCCAAACCGCATCCCGCCGGCGAGGTCGAGCGTGACATGGATGCCAAGCCCGCCTGCAACCGGCGCCGGATAGATCAGGCGGGAAAACACTGCCCGCCCCGAATATTTGAAGTAGTTGCCCTTGGCGAGCACCAGCTTCGGAACGCGCTCCGGCGCCAAACCCTCGGTGGCGCCGGCAAGGCGTTGCGCGCCGTGGCCGGCGGAATTGACGATGGCATCGACCTGGACGGTCCCTGGCTGCGCGCCGCCGAAATGCACGCGCCATCCCGTGCCGCTGCGCGCGACGCGCTCGACCGGCGTATTGAACGCGATTCTGCCGCCGCGATCCTCCAGATCGCCCTGCAGCGCCAGCATGAATCCATGGCTGTCGATGATGCCGGTTTCGGGCGAGTGGCAGGCGGCAGCGCAGGCAAGTTCGGGCTCCATGCGTTTGGCGTGCGCGGCGTCGATCATGGTCATGCCCTCGACGCCGTTGGCGACCGCCTGCGCGTGCAGCGCCGCAAGTTTCGCAATGTCATTCGCGTGCGTGACAATCAACAGCTTGCCGAGCTTGCGGTGCGCAATGCCGTGCGTGGCGCAATAGTCGTAAAGCAGCCGCCGGCCGCGGGTGCAGTGGCGCGCGCGCAGCGAGCCTGTCGGGTAGTAGATGCCGGCATGAATGACTTCGCTGTTGCGCGAGGAAGTGCCGGTGCCGATCGCATGGGTGGCTTCCGCGACAATGACGTCGTGGCCGTTGAGCGCGGCCTGCCGCGCGACCGCGAGCCCGACGACGCCTGCTCCGACGATGAGAACCTGCATCGGCTTTTCTCTTGTCGCTCAGCTGACCGGGTCGCCGACGGCGATGCGTCCGCCGGCGATGACTTCGCCGTAGATGCCGCAGTCCATGTGGCCCTGGGTCTGCGACAGCGTCTGCGGAATTGAAAGATCGCGCAGGCCGGTTTCGGGGTCGACGTTGGTCGCCGCGCAGCGCACGATGCGCTTGACGATCTTCAGCCGCGCGGACGCGCCAACGGCGATTTCGTTGCCGACAAGATCGAATTCATGCCACGCGGGCAAGCCGGCCACATAAATATTGGCGCGAAACCGCAGCGGGTTGACCGGTCTGGCAACGGCGCTTTCAATTGCGGCGACGGAAGCAAGATTGATGATGGAAACGAGTTTCGCCGGAGCGTCGGAAAAACTGTGGCCGGGCGCGCTGAGAATTCTCGGCCGTCCGCGCAATTCGTCGGCGCAATAGGCGGCAAGAAAATTTTCGATCTGCTCGCGGCCGGCGGGCGTCGCCAGATCGCCGCGCGCGACCTCGCGGCCAGCGGACCGGATCGTCAGCACATTGCTATCGTCATCGTAGCGCGTGTCGAGCCGCGCCAGGCGCTCATTTTTCATCAGCATCAGAAACCGGATTTTGGGGAAATAGGCCGGCGCGTTCGGATCGAAGCCCGAGGGCCCATTTTCGACGGCATAGCGGCGGTCTCCCGGCAGCGTCGCGCCGGGCGACAGTTCCACGGCTGGCAACTTCTCCGGCGAAAGCCCTTTCACGGGGTAGCGGTAAATGGCGCTGATACTCGCGGGCACGGTGAACCTCGTTCTGCCTTTCCTTAACCGACACCTGATATAGCGCAAGGAAATTAGAAAATTGGCGGCGATACCCTCTTTTCCGGGAGCGGGTCGGCTCCCACATGACAAACGGTCCGGACGCCGCAAGCGGGTCCGGGCGGGGAATTGTCCTACGAGGGTGTTGCGGCCGCGCCATTCGCGCCAGGGCGACCGAGACAGGCTGAGGAATGCGACATGGATCTTGAAAAATTTACCGAGCGGGCCCGCGGGTTCGTGCAATCCGCGCAAAGTCTCGCGCTACGCGAAGGCCATCAGCAATTCACGTCCGAGCACCTGCTCAAGGTTCTGCTCGATGATCCCGAAGGGCTGGCCGCCGGCCTTATTGACCGCGCCGGAGGCCGCTCGCGCGAGGCGCTTGCCGCGACCGAGGCGGCGCTGCGCAAGCGGCCCAAAGTCGAAGGCGCCGGCGCCGGACAGCTCTATCTCGAAGCGGGACTCGCGCGCGCTTTCGACGCCGCCCAGAAGGCCGCGGACAAGGTCGGCGACAGTTACGTGACGGTCGAGCGGCTGCTGCTCGGCCTCGCGCTTGAAAAGGACACCGAGGCCGGAAAGATTCTCGCCCAAGCCGGGCTCACGCCGCAAAATCTCAACGCCGCGATCAATGCGCTGCGCAAGGGCCGCACGGCCGACAATGCTTCGGCCGAAAACGCCTACGACGCGCTCAAGAAATACGCGCGCGATCTCACGCAGGCGGCGCGGGACGGAAAGATCGATCCCGTCATCGGCCGGGACGAGGAAATTCGCCGCACGATCCAGGTGCTGTCGCGGCGCACCAAGAACAACCCTGTCTTGATCGGCGAGCCCGGCGTCGGCAAGACCGCCATCGTCGAAGGTCTGGCGCAGCGCATCGTCAATGGCGACGTGCCGGAGAGCCTCGCGGACAAAAAGCTGATGGCGCTGGATATGGGTGCGTTGATCGCCGGGGCCAAATATCGCGGCGAGTTCGAGGAGCGGCTGAAGGCGGTACTGCAGGAAGTGACGTCGTCGGATGGCGGCATCATCCTGTTTATCGACGAGATGCACACCCTGGTCGGGGCCGGCAAGGCCGACGGCGCGATGGATGCCTCCAACCTGCTCAAGCCCGCGCTGGCGCGCGGCGAATTGCACTGCATCGGCGCGACTACGCTCGATGAATTCAAGAAGCACGTCGAGAAGGATGCCGCGCTGGCGCGCCGGTTCCAGCCGATCTTTGTCGGCGAGCCGACGGTCGAGGATACGGTGTCGATTCTTCGCGGCCTCAAGGATAGATACGAGCAGCATCACGGCGTGCGCATCACCGATACCGCGATCGTCGCCGCCGCCACGCTGTCGAACCGCTACATCACCGATCGATTTCTCCCGGACAAGGCCATCGATCTCATCGACGAGGCGGCTGCGCGCCTTAAGATGCAGGTCGATTCCAAACCTGAGGAACTCGATTCGATCGACCGCGAAATCGTGCGCCTGAAGATCGAACAGGAGGCGCTGAAGAAGGAATCGGATGCGGCTTCCAAGGATCGACTAAAGCGCCTGGAAAAGGAACTTGCCGGGCTCGAGGAGAAATCGACGGCGCTGACCGGTCGTTGGAAAGCGGAGAAGGAAAAATTGTCGTCGGCGCAGAAAATCAAATCCGAGCTTGACCAGTTGCGCAACGAACTCGCCAATGCCCAGCGCCGTGGCGAGTATCAGCGCGCCGGCGAACTCGCCTACGGCCGCATTCCGGAGCTCGAGAAGCGCCTTGCGACCGTCGAGAGCAAGGACGCTGCCGCCGCCATGGTCGAGGAAGCCGTGACCTCCGATCACGTCGCGCAGGTTGTCTCGCGCTGGACCGGCGTGCCGGTCGATAGGATGCTCGAAGGCGAAAAAGAAAAGCTCTTGCGCATGGAGGCGCAAATCGGTCGCCGCGTCGTCGGCCAGGCGGAAGCCGTGAAGGCGGTGTCGACGGCGGTGCGCCGCGCGCGGGCCGGATTGCAGGACCCGCATCGCCCGATCGGATCGTTCATGTTCCTGGGGCCGACCGGCGTCGGCAAGACCGAATTGACCAAGGCGCTGGCCGAATTCCTGTTCGACGACGAAGCCGCGCTGTTGCGCATCGATATGTCCGAATACATGGAAAAGCATTCGGTCGCGCGCATGATCGGCGCGCCGCCGGGCTATGTCGGTTACGAGGAAGGCGGCGCCTTGACCGAAGCCGTGCGCCGCCGCCCGTATCAGGTCGTGCTGTTCGATGAAATCGAAAAAGCCCATCCTGACGTGTTCAACGTGCTGCTGCAGGTGCTCGACGACGGCCGGCTGACCGACGGGCAAGGCCACACCGTCGACTTCCGCAACACGCTGATCGTGATGACGTCAAACCTCGGCTCGCAGGTGCTCGTCGAGCAATCCGAGGACGAGGACACCGATGCGGTGCGCGATCAGGTCATGGCGGCGGTGCGCGCCAGCTTCCGGCCGGAGTTTCTCAATCGGGTCGACGAGATCATCCTGTTCCATCGCCTCAAGCGCGGCGAAATGGGCCGCATCGTCGAAATCCAGGTGGCGCGGCTGCAGAAGCTGCTCGACGAGCGCAAGATCAAGATCGTGCTCGACGCCAAGGCGCGCGATTGGCTGGCCGACAAGGGCTACGATCCCGCCTATGGCGCGCGCCCGCTCAAGCGCGCGATCCAGAAGTCGCTGCAGGATCCGCTGGCCGAAATGATCCTCGCCGGCCGCACCAAGGACGGCGATACGGTGCGCGTGTCGGCGACCAAGCAGGGCGTGACGTTCGATGGCGTTGTGGCCGCGGCGGCGGCGTAATTTTACCGGTCATTGCGAGCGCGTAGCGCGAAGCAATCTCGATCCATGGCGGGATTGCTTCGTCGCGCTGTTGCGCTCCTCGCAATGACAATCTGGTGAGAAAGACAACAACGCGTAGGGTGGCGCTGAGCGCAGCGAAGCCCACCGATCTGCGCGTCGATTCTCATTCGCGCGTGGGCATCGCTGAAGCGATGCCCACCCTACGCTTGCTCCTCGCAATGACAATCTGGTGAGAAAGACAACAACGCGTAGGGTGGCGCTGAGCGTAGCGAAGCCCACCGATCTGCGCGTGTATTCTCAATCTACACGCAGCACTCACGCCGCTTTTCGCTTTCGCGCCCGTTTCCCTTTCGTCTTCCTCGGCGGCGGCGGCAGCAGCATGTCGGCAGGCACGCGAAAGCGCGCGCGCAGCCGCTGCACCATCGCCATGCTGAGCCGCTTCTTGCCGCTCAGCACTTCGCTCACGCGGCTTGCGGTGCCGAGAATCGGAACCATGTCGGCGCGCGAAAGCCCGTGCTGATCCATGAGGTAGCGCACGACATCGGCTGCGCGCGGCATCCGGCGCGGCCATTTTGCTTCCTCGTAGGCCGCGATCAGCCGCGCCTGGGCCGCAAGCCGCGCGATGTCGTCCGCCGCGTCCGACGCCATCAGCTTCCCGGCCAGCGCCCGCGCGCGCGCAAGCTCGGCGTCGCTGTCGATCACAATAAGGTTTGCATTCATCACACCGTCTCCGCATCGATCCTGTCGTATTCGGCATGCGACCCGAAGAACCGGATCGCCAGCACGCCCGCCCGATAATTGACGGCCGTGACCAGCCGGTAGTCGTTGCCCTTGATATTGAACACCGCGCGGCCGCGCTTGAGGATGCTCGCCTTTGGGTGCGAGCGTTTCACATCTTCCGGACTGCGCCATTCCGCGCGGTCTGCAATGGACAACCAAACGTCGAATTGCGCCCGCGCCGCTTTGATTCCTTGATGGCCGGCGTTGCTCGCGAA
This sequence comes from Xanthobacteraceae bacterium, assembly GCA_041487815.1. GTDB lineage: Bacteria > Pseudomonadota > Alphaproteobacteria > Rhizobiales > Xanthobacteraceae > CANJBX01. The sequence goes on from JBGPOB010000062.1 coordinate 11,013, forward strand.
ATAGCGTTCGGCGATCTGCAAGCCGACGACGATCATTGCTTACAGATTATCACGATTTTCCAAAAAATGGAACCCGCGTGCGGTGGTCTTGAGCGCGTTTTCGGCAGGTTGGCGGACGACCAGCTGGCCGCTGGCAACATCCAGGTCGGGCGAGATGAGGCTATCGCCCGACGCCGTTGCTGGTCTGCGCCACGCGCGCCGGCGCCTGCACCATCATGCCGTCAAGCCGGTCGCGTTCCTTCTCGAATGACGCGAATACCGGGCCGTCGAGCGCGCGGCCGCGCGGCAGCTTGATGCGCATGGGATCGACGAAGCGGCCGTTGACCAGGATTTCGTAGTGGACGTGCGCGCCGGTTGAAAGTCCGGTCGAGCCGACGAAGCCGATCAACTGTCCCTGCCGCACGCGCTTGCCGGGTTCCATGCCGCGGGCGAAAGCGGTCATGTGGCCGTAGGCCGTCTCGTAGCCGTTGGCATGTTTGATGCGAATGTACTTGCCGTAGCCGGATTCCCAGCCGACCTTTTCGATTGTGCCGTTGCCGGACGCGTAGATCGGCGTTCCCATCGGGGCGGCCCAATCGATTCCGGTATGCATCTTGGTGTAGCCGAGAATCGGATGGTTTCGCGCGCCGAAGCCCGAGCGCATGATTCCGTTGCCGACCGGCTTGCGCACAAGGAACTTCTTCGCGCTCTTGCCGGTCTCGTCGTAATAATCGACGAGGCCGTCGTCGTTGGTCTGGTAGCGGTAAAATCGCTTGACCTCGCCGCCGACCGTCAGCGATGCGTACAGCACGTCGTTTTTCGAATCCGCCGCCGGTGTCTCGTCCTCGCCGGCGTAGAGAACCTCGAACGCGTCGCCAGGCTGGGTCCTGCGCTGGAAATCGACGTCATAGGAATAGACGCGGACCAAATCATCGATGACCTGGCGCGGCACCTGGTTGCGCAGCGCGGTCTCATAGATGCTTTGGTAGAGCCTGACGCCGGAACCGTCGTCTTCGGCTTCTTCCTCGCTGGCGCTTGCAACCTGGGTGTCGGCGCTTTGCACGTCGACGGGTACGTACTTGCCGAGATCCGACAGTGCGACCACCGCTTCGACCGCGCTGTCGCCGACGACGATGACTCGCATCGGCTGTGGCCGACCGGCCACCAGTGCCAAAAGGACGCGCAGCTTCTGGCCTTCTTTCAAGCCATTATCGTTGCCGCGTGGGCCGAGTACCGCGACGATGGCTTTGATGTCATTCGGGCTGGCGCCGAGGTCACGCAGGATCGAAGCGACGCTGTCGCCCTTTTTTGCGGCGACGACCTTTTCGTTGGCATTGCTATTGCTGCCGGTCTGGTTGCTGGTCTTCGGCAGCAAGGTGATATTTTCCGGGACGATGCGCGTTTCAAATCCGGCATAGGGATCCTGCGCGGCCGCCGGCGCATATGCGAGTTTCGTGCCGTCGATGGAGCCATTCGCGCTGGCGTATCGCGCCGGCGCGCTGCCGGTGAAGCTCGTCGTTTCGCGCACGCGTGCGATCACGTCGTCGATCGGAACCGTCGCGGCGAGCCTTATGCGTGCGAGCAACGGCGCGAGGTCGCGCGTCACAAAGGAAACCTCGGCGTCGGGCTCGGCGGCCGCGGCGTCGACGGTGGCGCGCGTCGCGCCGTCGGAGTCGCCCAGCATGATCTTCTGGGGATTGAACGGCGGAATGTTTGCGGAGAGCTCGGATAGGGACAACGCGAGATTGGACGATACCCGCACAAACGGCCGGACGCGAACGACCTCGCGATTGCCGGCACGATTGGTCGTGGAAACCTTGATGACATGGCGCGCGGAATTTGCCTCGCCAGCGGCCGGCAACCGATCGGATTTGTGCGTGATCGCGCTAATCCGTTCGCCGATGCCGGCGAGTGAACCGCGCAAGGCGGTTTGCAGGCGCTCCGGCACCGTTGCAAAATTGGTCTCGCCATCGAGTGCCGCAAAAACGGCGCCACCCATCAGGCCGGCGCCGCATAGTCCCGCGAGAATGGTGCCGCTGAACCACTGCACCGAAATGCGCCGCCGGTCGACGGCGACAGCGTCGCCATCAACGGACAACGGAGGCTCGTCGCCAAGGTCGATTGCGACCGAGGCAACGGTCCACTCTGAACCGCGCAGCCTAGCGTGATCCAAGTTCACGTCCCCCAAGACTGGCGCGTCCACCACAACATCGCCACCCATCGTCATTGTGTACGGTGGGCATAAGGCGAAATTCAGCCCGTCACGATGCCGCGCCCGGCATGGACAGTCAACGCACGTGTCAACCGGTAAATTGCGCGCTTGCGAACGTCGCGTCGCGGCGGGGCATCGAGTCCAAGTGCAAAACTGCGGATGATTGTGGCCGCAATACGGCGCGCGGTGGGACGCTTCATCGATCGGATGGCGGCCAGTTGCGAGCCCGGCTGCGCCGCACGCCGGATGACAAATCTGCCCGTAAACACGCCGGAAAGCCGATGCTGCGGTGTTGACAATGGCGCGGGACGGGGCATATAAGTCCCGGACTGGCGCGCCGCCGTTTGGCGCGATGGCGCGCCTTCGAAGCACCTCACTCATAGCAGTGACAGGGCCTCCGGCCTCGGTCGGAAGGTTGACGCTTCGACGGCTCTCCGGTGTCACCCGGAGGGTGGGACCGTCTTGGTTCCGGGCTGTTTGAAAAGTGAATCGGAAGAAAGAGAAACGTGGACGGCGGGGTCCTTGCGGGCCGCTTTCCCATCGCGAAGCAATTCAAGATGGGTAGCGGCCGGACGAGACTTCGGCGGTCTTACGTTTCAAGGTACATCGCTGATTGCGTAAACCTTCGGGTGCGCGCAATCGGGTGATGGACCTCGTCAAAACGTGAGTGACTAGCCGAGATCAATCTCATCCAACTTGAGAGTTTGATCCTGGCTCAGAGCGAACGCTGGCGGCAGGCTTAACACATGCAAGTCGAGCGCCTGTAGCAATACAGGAGCGGCAGACGGGAGAGTAACACGTGGGAACGTACCCTTTAGTTCGGAACAACCCAGGGAAACTTGGGCTAATACCGAATACGTCCGTAAGGAGAAAGATTTATCGCTGAAGGATCGGCCCGCGTCTGATTAGCTAGTTGGTGAGGTAACGGCTCACCAAGGCGACGATCAGTAGCTGGTCTGAGAGGATGATCAGCCACACTGGGACTGAGACACGGCCCAGACTCCTACGGGAGGCAGCAGTGGGGAATATTGGACAATGGGCGCAAGCCTGATCCAGCCATGCCGCGTGGATGATGAAGGCCTTAGGGTTGTAAAGTCCTTTTAACGGGGTAGATAATGACGGTACC